>CAZGZM010000021.1:0-13916 GCA_964529955.1 uncultured Thermotogaceae bacterium | reverse complement strand
TTCCATTTTTTATATAACCCTGATATATCCTTTCCGTTTGGTTTAAATTCAATTTCGCTTAATCTTCTTCCCTCTAAATCACTCTTAGTCCATATTCCCACTGCTAATCCAGCCAACATGGCTGCACCAAGAGCAGTCGTCTCTTTAATGAGTGATCTGTCAACAGTTACTCCCAATAGATTCGCTTGAAAATCCATTAAAAAATTATTTTTTGTTACTCCTCCATCAACAAGGAGTTTCTTTAATTTTATTTTTGTATCATCATTAAATAAATTTAATAAATCCTTTGTACTATATGCAATAGATTCCAGAACAGCTCTTACAAGATGATTTTTCTTAGTTCCTCTTGTCATTCCAACAAAAAGCCCTCTTGCATTAGGATCCCAATAAGGCGCGCCTAAACCTGTAAGCGCCCCAGAAAAATAAACCCCTCCATTATCTTCCACATCTCTAGCTAATCTTTCAGTTTCAGAAGCATCCTGGATGAGGTTTAAGCCGTCTTTCAACCAGGTTATTAAGGCTCCTGTATTGAAAATCGATCCTTCCAGGGCATATACAACTTCATCATCTGTCTTCCATCCAATGGTAGTCAACAGTCTATTTTTACTGAAATATGGTTTGTTCCCGGTATTCATAAGCAAAAAAGAACCTGTTCCATATGTACACTTCGAATCTCCTTTATTGAAAGCCGTTTGTCCAAAAAGAGAAGCCTGTTGGTCTCCTGCAATTCCTGAAATAACCGGACCATAAATTGAAGAAGCATTAATCTTTGAGCTATCTACTACTTCTGGCAAAAATACTTCGTCGATTCCAAACAAATCAAGTAACTCTTTATCCCATTTCATTTCATTTATATTAAAAAGCATCGTTCTTGATGCATTTGAATAGTCAGTAATAAATATTTTTTCCTTGGTTAAATTCCATATTAACCAGCTATCTACAGTACCAAATCGCAACGTTCCCCTTTTCGCAGCTCTTTGGACTTCATAATTATTTTTCAGCATCCATTCCATTTTGGTGGCTGAAAAATAAGGATCTGGGAAAAGTCCAGTTTTTTCATGAATCATTTCCTTCGATTCAATTAATTCCTTGCATCGTTCAGTTGTTCTTCTATCCTGCCATACTATAGCATTACAAATCGCTTTTCCTGTTTTTGAATCCCAGGCTATTATTGTCTCTCGCTGATTTGTTATACCAATACAAGCAATATCTCTAAAGGATAAATTTGCATGATTTAAAACTCTGTCTATACAGTTCATTGTTGAGAGAATTAGATCCGCTGGATTATGCTCAACCCATCCCTGCTTAGGATAGATTTGCTGAAATTCTTCCTGCTGAACAGCTATTTGAACAAAATTTTCATCAAAAATAATTGCTTTAGAACTGCTTGTCCCCTGATCTAATGATAAAATATAACTCACTTTTAACCCCCCGATTTCGTTATATGCTTTTTTTCTTCTTTCTATAAATCACATTATTTTTTTTCTTAGAGTCGTCAATAATTTCATTGGCTTCTTCAGGCAAATCATACTCACCTTGTTTTAAAAATAAAATTATCATATCTTCAGGAATAGAAGAAATAACCCAAAGATCTGAAATAAATATCTTGCTGTTATTTCTTATTGGAGCTGAATTAATACATGACTGAATTGCCTTTATATATCTTTCATCACCATTCTCATTTGTTATTTCAATTTCATTCATTTAAACACCTCAGTAATTTTTAAAAATATATTCAAAAATATTATATCAAAAACCCCATTTGAATAGTATATACTATTTTTGTTCTATAGAATTGGGAGGCTAATTATGGAAAATATCTACGATTTTAGAAAGGAACTTCATATGAACCCAGAAAAGGGGCATGAAGAATTTAAAACAAAAAAGATTATTCTTAATTATTTAGAAAGTTTCAAAGACAAAATTAAGATTACTGAAGTCTTAAAGACAGGATTAATAATAGAGTACAAAGGTGATCCAGATAAAGATGAATATATTTTTTATAGGGCAGACATGGACGCTTTACCCATAGAAGAAAAAACAGAAGTTCCCTTTAAATCACAAAATAAAGGATGGATGCATGCATGTGGACATGATATGCATATGACTGTATTAATGGGAATTCTTCAGGAACTTGTCCACTCGAGCGAGAAAATAAATATTCTTTTCTTCTATCAACCTGCGGAAGAGGGACCTGGAGGAGCAGAACCATTTTTAAAAACTGGATTTTTAAATAATTACAAATTAAAGGCTTGCATTGGATTGCATGTAAACGGTCACTATAAAGTCGGTGAAATCGCAACCAGACCTGGTCCATTTTTTTCAAGCCCTACTGAATTTGATGTGATTTTCAAAGGGGCTTCTTCACATGGAGCGTTACCTCATTTAGGAAAGGATGCGATAATTGCTGCATCAAATTTTTTAAATATAGCTTATGAAAAGGTATTCAGAGAGCTTCCGAATTTCGAAGAATATGCATTTACAATTGGAGTCCTCAACGGAGGCACAAGAAGAAATGTTATTGCAGAAAGAGCTATATTAGAAGGATCATACAGAGTTTTTAGCGATAAAACAGACAATAAATTAAAAACTATCATTGAAGATACTGCTAAATACATTTCCAGATTGTTCAATATGGAAAGCAGCGTTTCTTATGGAGCTTCATATCCTGTATTAGAAAACAATGCAGATCTTTATAATGAATTGGTTGAAGTTGCAAAGGAAATTCCGATCAAATTTATAGAAACCAAAAAAAATTATACTGGAGAAGATTTTGCATTCTTTTCCCAGAAATATCCATCACTATTTTTCTGGTTGGGTTGCGGAAACGAGACCATGAATTGTCCCCTTCATGACAATTTATTTTTACCCGATGAAGGGTGCATTGAAGTTGGAATAACTACAGTTATAGATTTAATGAAAAAAATCTGGTGATTATATGGAGTTTGTAGTTCTCGATACTGAAACAACTGGACTCAGTCCTTATAAGGGATGCAGATTGATTGAAATAGCCGGAGTTCTAATTAAAGATTTTAGAATTTCTGAGCAAAATACATTTAATGAATTAATTGATCCTCAAAGACCTATTCCAATTTTCATAACTCAATTGACAGGGATAAATTCCAGGATGGTAAAGGGAAAACCTCCCTTTGAGGAAGTATATAAAAAATTTCTGGATTTCATTCAAGATAGGATTTTAATAATACAGAATGCAAAATTCGATCTCTGTTTTTTGGATTACTTTGCTGAATATTATTCATTAAAAAGAATAGAAAATTCGTATGTTGATACAATTAGTCTTTCAAAGCATCTTTATTCCGGTCATCATAATCTTGATATGATTTTAGCTAGATTGAATATTGTAGCAAAGAATAGACATAGAGCATTGGGTGATGTTATAGCAACAGGTGAGGCATTTTTAAAAATGACTGAAAAAATTGGAAAAGAATATTTGAAAGAATTTATTAAAGAAAGAAAGGAAAAACTTTAACATTTTCTATACTCTGCATAAAATAATCATTAGAATTATTCTAAATGAGAAAAAGAATTTCTTTTAAAAAAAAAAGATTTTTTTTAATTAAATTTTCCATATATTGTGCTAATATAAAAATAATTACTATCTATTGGGGGGTTACTAACTTGATATTAGTTAAAAAACGAGACGGAAGTGTTGTAGATTTTGATATAAACAAAATCATCAAAGCCATAAGGTCCTCCTTTGTTGCTACTGAAAAAAAATTTACAGAAGATATGCTAGAAATGTTAGCTCTCAGGACAGTAGCAAAATTTAATCCGAAGGTTACCGAAGAAACTATAGATATTGAGGATATTCAGGATTCTGTCGAAGAAGTTCTTGAACAGACAGGATTCACTGATGTTGCTAAAGCATATATACTCTATAGAAAACAGCGAGAAAAATTGAGAGAGATAAATAAATCAATGCTCAATTTTTCAAAGACAGTTAATAATTACCTTTCAAGATTAGACTGGAGGGTAAATGAGAATAGCACAGTTACCTATTCTATTGGAGGTTTAATTCTTCACAATAGTGGAACAATAACTGCTAATTACTGGTTGAATGAAGTTTATGATGAACAAATCGGTAGGGCTCATAAAGATGGCTGGATGCATATTCACGATTTGTCTATGCTTTCAGGATATTGCGCAGGTTGGAGTCTTAAACAATTGATTGAAGAAGGATTAGGAGGAGTTAATGGAAAAATTACTTCTCAACCAGCCAAACATCTTTCAACACTAGCAAATCAAATGGTGAATTTTTTAGGAATTCTTCAAAATGAATGGGCCGGTGCTCAGGCATTTTCATCCTTTGATACTTATCTTGCACCATTTGTTAAAATTGACAGTCTTTCATTTAAACAGGTAAAACAATATATACAATCGTTTTTATTCGGAGTTAATACTCCAAGCCGTTGGGGGACACAGGCTCCTTTCTCTAACATAACTCTAGATTGGGTTGTTCCAGAGAAATTAAAGGATCAGAAATCAATCGTCGGTGGTAAAGAAGTTGAATTTACTTACGGTGAATGCCAGGAAGAAATGAATTTGATTAACAAAGCACTCCTTGAATTGTTTGATGAAGGAGATGCAGACGGAAGAGGCTTTCAATACCCTATCCCCACTTACAATTTAACTAAGGATTTCGATTGGGAAAATGAAAATGTAGAAAAACTCTTCCAAATCACTTCCAAATATGGAACACCTTATTTTCAAAACTTTATCAGTTCTGACTTGAATCCAGAAGATGTAAGAAGTATGTGTTGCAGACTTCAGCTGGATAAGAGAGAACTGAGGAGAAGAGGAGGAGCCCTTTTTGGTTCTGATGAATTCACAGGATCAATTGGAGTAGTAACTTTAAATATTCCCAGAATAGCTTACTTAAGTAAAACAAAGGAAACCTTTGAGAAAAAATTAACCGAAGTAATGGAAGTTGCAAAGAGAAGCCTTGAGAGAAAAAGAGAGGTAATAGAAAAGCTTAATGAAGCAGGATTATTCCCTTACACTAAAAGATATCTAAAAAATTTTGACAATCATTTCTCAACAATTGGAGTCGTTGGAATAAATGAAGCGGCTATCAATGCAAGATGGGTAAAGGAACCAATATACGGAGAAAAGGGTAAGCAATTCGCACTTGATACTCTTAATTTTATGAGAGAAAAATTAGCGGATTATCAAGAAGAAACCGATCATCTTTACAATCTTGAAGCTTCACCAGCTGAATCAGCTTCCTATAGGTTAGCTAAAACAGATAAAGAAAAATTAATAGATATTCATTCATCCGGTGACAATAATCCATATTACACCAATTCAAGCCATCTGCCGGTTGATTTTTCAGTTGACCCATTTTCTGCTCTTGATCATCAAGAAATACTTCAACAGAAGTACACCGGCGGAACGGTTTTCCACACATTCCTTGGTGAGAAAATTACGGATTGGAGAACAACTAAAAACTTAGTAAAAAAAATAGCTGAAAATTATAGAATTCCCTATTTTACTATTTCTCCAACTTATTCTGTTTGTCATAATCACGGTTATATTTCTGGAGAACATTACGAATGTCCGGAATGTGGAGACAAAACAGAAGTTTATTCAAGAATAACGGGATATTATAGACCTGTACAAAATTGGAATAAAGGAAAAAAGGAAGAGTTTATTCATAGAAAAACGTATCTGATTGATTCGACTGAAATAGAAAAACTAAGTAGAAAAAATGAAGAAATTAAGAGTAATGAGTTTAATGAGATCGAGGAAGAACTCTTTTTAAAACTTTAATGAAATTCGCTGGCTGGCAACGGGTAAGTCTTGTAGACTATCCAGGAAAGATTTCAAGTGTTTTGTTTACATCGGGATGTAATATGGATTGTATTTATTGTCATAATTCCGATTTAAAAAAAAGAATAAATGAAACAATCACTGAAGATCTAATAATTAAATATATAAAGGAAAAACGGAAGGTTCTTGATGCCCTTGTAATAACGGGTGGAGAACCTTCTCTCCATAAAAAAGAACTGATTAAATTCATAAAGAAAATCAAAGAAAAATTTCCAGACTTTCTTATAAAAATAGATACAAACGGAAGTTCTGAAGAATTTATAAGCGAAATCATCCCTTTGGTTGATTTTATTGCAGCTGATTTTAAAGGATTAGATTACAAACTTTTTTCGAATTTTGATACAGAATTGATTTTAAAAAATTTATCTCTTTTAAAATCTGCTAAGGAATATGAAATAAGAATTACTTTATATCCGGGTTATATTAATGAAAATGATTTTATTATGATTGCAGAGAAGTTGAAGGATCATAAAAAAGTTGTAATACAACAATATAGAAAGAATAAAGATTCAGATTTAGAACCTTATAAAAGGGAAATATTATCTAAATTCTTTTGTATTTTAAAAGATTATGTAAAATATGTAGATATAAGGGAATAATAAGCTTATAATATCTCTTTTTTTTATTAGAAGGAATTTTAAAAGTCTTAAAAATGTTTTATAATTTCTGGAGTAGGAGGTGTAGTTTTGAGAATAAAAATAAGAGGCATCGAATCCATAACACCGCTAAATGGACTTGAATTAACCATTACAAGGGGAGTTTTGGATATTATTTATAAATTTGAAGTACATAATAATAAAACAAAAATAAATTGTACACTGGTAAACAATTCTTCTGAAGAAAAAAGAATCTCTTTAATTGATCTTTTTTCCGTTGAAGAAGTGACTGAGCCTGTTCATATAAACACATGGCAAAGTTGGACCCCGTTCATTTCTTTTTGGGAAAAACCAGTAATTGACGACCTTATCAAATATATTGATAAAAATAACCATACAAACACTTACACACCTATTCCTGAATTGATGAGAATGGGAGAATACCCAAGTGATTACTTTATCTCAACAAATCATTTACTTATTGGAGCTCTTAAGTCAAAGATCTCCCATCCTTATTTTTTATGGGATGAAGAAAAAATGGTTATCAGAGCTTATAATGAATTGTTTGGAAAACCTCTGAAACCAAAAGAATCAATTGAAATAGAACCATTTGTAATTCTATCCAATGATCCTTTACCTACTCTTATGGATAATTATGCTCTAATGGTTAAAAAAGAGAACGATATAAAAATAAAGAAGAATGACACCGTAGGCTGGTGTAGCTGGTACCATTATTTTACTGAAGTGACATATGAAGATATTAAAAAGAATACAGATATAATTTCAAGAATAAAGGAAGAAGAAGATATTCCCTACAATCTGATTCAGTTAGATGATGGATATGAAAAGGATATCGGAGATTGGTTAATTACAAATGACAAATTCCCCACTTTAGATAAAGTTGCTGAATATATTAAAGACAAAGGTTTTTCAGCCGGAATATGGTTGGCTCCATTCTGTGCTTCAGAATCATCAGATCTGTTTAAGAATAATCCTGATTGGTTTGTTAAAAATAGAAATGGTGAATATAAAATATCATTCGTTAATTGGGGCAAAAATATTTATTCGTTAGATCTTTCGAACAACGAAGCATTGGATTATTTAACAGAAACCTTTAAGGAACTGAAAAAAATGGGATTTAATTATTTCAAAATAGATTTCCTTTTTGCTGGTGCAATGCCAGGGGAAAGATTCAATAAAAAATTTACCCCTATTGAAGCATATAACAATGGAATGGCTGCTATTAGAAAAGCGGTAGGTCAGGATGCTTTTATTCTTGGTTGTGGTGCTCCTCTATGGCCATCGCTGGGATATGTTGATGGTATGAGAATATCTTGTGATACTGCCCCTTATTGGGAAGAGTACGATAAACCCTTCAGCACAATAGGACTTAAAGAAGCTTTGAGAAATTCAATCACAAGAAACTTCATGAATAAAAAATTATGGCTAAATGATCCCGATACTATTTTCTTGAGAAATAGAGATATTGAATTATCGAGTAGTGAAAGAAAATTATTCGCTTACTCTGTAGCTGTAATGGATTCAATGATTTTAACAAGTGATAATATGGAATTAGTTGATAAAGAAAATTTAAATCTTCTAAAGGAAATATTAAAGATGCGGGATGGCAAGTCAAGAACCTTCATGGATGGATCTAATGCTGTTTATGCAGTTGGAATAAAGGGTGGAAAATATTTCAACACTCTAATAGAAATTAATTTAAATGAAAGAAACAGAAATAAAAAGAAATCTGTCAAGGGATGTAAATGGATTGGCCTCGAAAATGATGGCAAAAGAATTGATATTCCTGGTAGAGGCTATTGGTTGGCTAAGATTCCAACTGAAGCAGTTGAACTTGATAAAAGAGTTGTTTATAAAGAAGATGGACGACAGGTAAATTATTATACAGAGAAAGAAAACAAAGGTGAGTAAATCACCTTTGTTTTTCTATTATTGAAGCGGTGTAATCAATAACATTAAACGAGAAAACAAAAACTGTAAGCATCGTTATTAAAATAATAATTCCCTTTAGAATTGCTGAAGAATCATCTGTCATCTGTATATTGATAAAATCGCTGAATCCTCTCAAATTACTTGGATAAGCTATAGTATATAAGATTCCAAGCAAGGCAATTCCAGAAATTATATCCACAAGTTTTGTTTGAAAAAGATAGTTAATTATAATCGTCACAGTATTTATGCTCATAAGAATAAAACCTATGAAAAAAGCTACTCTCATCATGTTATTAATATTTGCAGAGATTACAACATCAGATGTATCAGATATTGAAATCGGACCATAAATGAATGCAAACAAAAGTGCGAAGGTTCCAATTATTGAAAATATAAGTCCTACAACCAATCCTTTTTTTGTAACTGGTTTTTTTGTTGTTCTGTTTTTTACAAAACTACCTAAATATGGAAGTTTTATATTTTTTCTGTATTTTGTCAAAATGATAAGTATTAAACTAACCAATCCAAAATCAAAAATAAAGGTCACAGGCAATTTCCCAAAAAATTCCAGAAGCGGAATGAATGATCCTTCACTTCCATTTGAAACTGTATTTCCTGCTATCATGCCTACAATAAGCAATCCCATATGAATCGAAAAAATTATAAAGGAATACATAAACAGATAGTTTTTGTAGATAGGAGCAATGATATGATTTTCTTCAATATACTTTTCTGCAACTTCATCAGGTTTTCCAAAATCCTTTATAGCTTTTTTTATTGATTCATTATTCTGGTCTCCATAATCTCTCTCTGCGTTATTCAAAATATAACTTTCAATTTCTGCTAATATCTCTTTTCTTTCTGCTGGACTTTTTCCAAAAATGAAACTGTCAATATTATCTAGATATTCCTTAAGAATCTTGTTCATTTTAATCCCTCCTCAAATTCACAAATAATTTTATTTTGATTCTTCCATATGATAATTAAATCATGCCGAATAGATTTTCCTTCTTCAGATATAACATAATATTTTCTAGGTTTGTTTTGTACAACTTTCCATTCACTTGATAAAAATCCTCTTTCCTCCATTCTTCTAAGTAAAGGATAAAGAGATTGTTCCTCAACACTGTATCCTTTATCTTCTAAAAGTTTTAGTATGTCATATCCATAGGCGGGTTTGTTTAAAACAAGAAGTAGAAGCAACTGAAGAAAACCCCTGTTCATTTCCGAATATACTTTATCTACACTCACACTATCACCTCACCTTATACTTGATAATAAATTATACTATATATTATATAGTATGTCAAGAAAAAAATTACAAGATCATATATTATACTAATCTTGTAATTTGTATTTGTTTATATTGGTCGATTATAATTTTTTTTTACAAGAAATAATTCGGAGGTTCTTTTGTAATGTTTATATCATGAGGATGACTTTCAACCAATCCAGCTGAAGAAATTCTAATAAATTTTGCTTTTGTTTTTAATTCCTGTATATTTTTTGTTCCACAATATCCCATGCCTGCTCTCAATCCTCCAACAAGCTGATATAAAACATCGGCCACTGAACCTTTAAAGGGAATTCTTCCTTCAATGCCCTCTGGAACAAGTTTTTCGTTTTCTTCCTGAAAATATCTATCTTTACTTCCTTTTTTCATAGCATCTAGAGAACCCATTCCCCTGTAAATTTTATAACTTCTTCCCTTATAGATAACTTTTTCACCCGGGCTCTCCTCAGTGCCAGCTAATAGGTTTCCTAACATTACCGTATCAGCTCCTGCTGCTATAGCCTTTACAATATCACCGGAATATTTAATACCTCCGTCTGCAATAATCGGAACATTGTATTGCTTTGCTGCTTCAGAACAATTATTTATAGCTGTTATTTGAGGAACACCTATACCAGCAATTACCCTCGTTGTACATATCGAACCCGGACCAATACCAACTTTAATGGCATCAGCTCCTGCATTAATCAAATCAATAGTAGCTTCAGCTGTAGCAACATTTCCTGCGATAAGATTAAGATCAGGATATAAACCCTTGATTTTTTTAACTGCTTCAATTACACCCTTAGAATGTCCATGAGCAGTATCAACAACTATTATATCCACCTTTGATTTTACTAATGCATCCAGTCTTGTATCCATGTCCTTTCCTGTTCCAATTGCAGCAGCTACAAGCAGTCTGCCCGAAATGTCCTTTGAAGAATTTGGATATTTCTGTGCTTTTTCTATATCTTTTATAGTAATAAGTCCCTTTAAATTATTTTTTCTATCAACAAGCGGAAGTTTTTCTATTCTATACTTTCTCAATATTTCTTTAGCCTCTAATATAGAAGTTCCAACTTTAGCAGTAATCAAGTTATTTTTAGTCATGCTCTCTGAAATTGGTTTATTATAATTGGTTTCAAATCTCAAATCTCTATTAGTCAAAATACCTACTAATTTACCCTCTACGGTTATTGGAACTCCGGATATGTGATATTTTTCCATCAATGCTTTGGCTTCATCTAATAAATTTTCTGGAGAAAGAAAAAATGGGTCAACTATAACTCCATGTTCCGATCTTTTAACTTTATCAACTTCCTCAGCTTGCTCTTCTATTGTCATATTTTTATGAATTACTCCTATTCCACCTTCACGCGACATCATAATAGCCATTCTTGTTTCAGTAACTGTATCCATTCCCGCACTCAAAATAGGTATATTCAATTTGATATTTTTTGTCAAGCTTGTATTTATTTTAACTTCCTTGGGTAAAACGTCTGATTTTCCCGGAACTAATAAAACATCATCAAAGGTTAACCCTTCCGTTGCAAATTTATTATTCATGGCAATCCTCCAAAAAAATAATTTTAGATATGATAACACACCAAGTAACCTTTTTAATTTTTTAATAATGAACTTACATTACAAAACAATAAAGTTTGTAGATAAAGGGTTCTATTATTCTTTATTTAGTATACAAGTGATTTAAATTCTTTTAAATACTTTTGTGAAAAGAATTAATATTATAAGAAATATTTCATATCTTTTTTTCATTAAGATGATTGTTCACATTATTTATATCAAAATATTCTGGGTTCCAGTCTCCAATCCATTCGGATATTTCTTCAAGATTTTCTACATACGTTTCATCCATTAAAATTCCATTATTTAGTGATCTTTTGCCTTCTTTTTTTAATTTATAAGCTATAAGGCAATCTTCAAATCCTATTGTTCCACCACAATCTTCCGGTGGACATGCCCTTTCTCCTTCAAGGCAAATAGTATGATAATCCTTTGATTCAATAATATTTTCTAAAAAAATATCGTGTTCCCAGTAATCACTAAAATCATAAACATATTCAATTTTTTTACCAATTGAGGTGAAATAATCCTTTATTTTTACCCTTCGAGAATTAAGTAATTTCTTCTCATCACACTCTACATAATCCTCATCATTTTCTCCATTTATTATGCTATCAGGAGATTCAAACTTAAACAATTGATAATTTCCCCATCCCATAATTATTTGAATCACTCCATGAAATTTATAGAAAGAAATGTTATCTCTTATCTCAAATTTTCTCCATACTAAAGGTTTAGTATCTTTAAGTATAATTTTAAAAACAAATTTTCTCATCAAATCACCTTATAAAACAAATTTTATTTAATATATTATAACTCCAGGTCCTATATTTTCAATACACATTCACGTGCTATGTATAAAAAAAATAAAAAGAGTATAATTAATATATAAGTAAAATAATATAATTTATGAGGGGGAAAAATTTAATGAAAAAAATTTCTTTATTGTTGTTGATTTTATTAAGTGTGGTATTCATGCTCGGTTACATAAGTAATTCTGTTGGTGACAATGATCTTAATGGTGTAAAAGAAGCGTTAAAAAACGGGGAAGACATTAATACCAGAGGTTATAATAACAGAACAATTTTAATGACTGCAATTGATTATGGTTATCTTGATATAGCTAATTATTTATTGCAGAATGGTGCAGACATAACTCTATTAGATGATGATGGTTTTTCTGCTTTGCATTATGCTGCAAAAAAAGATGATTTAAATATTGTTAAATATCTTGTTGAGAATGGACTAGATATAAATCAATATCCAGATGAAACGAAGTTTTATGCTGGAAAAACACCTTTGACCTTCGCTGTAGAACAATCCAAATATGATATTGTTCAATACTTAATCGACAATGGAGCTGATATTGATGGAGTAAAAATTGCTTCCCAATCTCCGATAGTTGAAGCTATATTAAATGAAGATGTTGAAATGATTGATCTTCTTATTAATAATGGAGCAGACCCAAATAATTCTGCCAGAGATAGCCGCTCGCCTTTAATGAGAGCATTAGATGAAAACTTACCTCTTGATGCAATTCAAATCCTTATAAATGGTGGAGCAGATGTAAATTTCAGTTATGAATATGGATCTGTAATAGAAAAGGCTTTATCGAAGGCTAAGGCAGAGATTATTGAAGCTCTGGTAAATTCTGGAGCTAATATCAATTATATAGATGAGGACGGAAATACAGCTCTCCATGATTCCGCAAGAAGAAATTCAAAAAGTGTAAATACTTATGTTATTTCTAAAGGGCTCGATATAAACGCAAAAAACAACGATGGCGAAACACCTCTTCACATAGCAGCAGAAAAAGGATATATAGACATAGTATTTCTGCTTTATGAAAATGGGGCAGACCTCTTTGCTAAAGACAGCAACGGATATTTACCTATGCATATACAACTCGCCGTTTATAAATCTGACAAAGAAAAAATTGATGAATTACTTGCTGCTGGTGTAGATATAAATCAGAGTGAAAATGAAATGCAAGTTACCTCACTATTAATTGCATGTGGCGAAGGAAATTTGGAAATGGTTAAGTACCTTTATGAAAAGGGAGCAGATATAAATGCAATAGGTGCAAATTCTATGACCGCTCTGCACGCAGCTGCAAACCGTTATGGAAGTCCAGAAATAATAACATTCTTGATTGAAAAGGGTTTAGATCCTGATATATTAAATATCAACGGGGAAACCCCACTTTTTGTAGCAGCTGAAGATGAATTTACAGAAGGTATATTAGCTCTATTAAAGGGAGGAGCAAATCCGAATTATGTAAACAATGATGGAATAACCCCGCTTTTTGTAGCAGTTGATGAGGAATGTCTTGAATGTATACAGGCACTTTTAGATAATGGTGCTGATGTAAACTTCCAGGATAGTGAGGGAAAGAAAGTCCTTCAGTACGCTGCCATGAATTACTACGATGGAGAAGAAATAATTGAAATAATTAAAAATTACAATATTGATAAGAATATAGCAGACAATGAAGGGAATAAAGCAATAGACTATGCAGAAAGCGATGAAATAATAGCATTGATTGAGTCAATATAAAATTAAATTATATATAAAAATATAGCAGAGAGAGAAATCTCTCTGTTTTTATTTATATTTTTATCCAATAAAAATCATATGGTTTTAATACTATATTTTTATTA
>CAZGZM010000020.1:1919-16875 GCA_964529955.1 uncultured Thermotogaceae bacterium | reverse complement strand
GAGGAGCTACGAGAATGATCGCAGCGTTAGGAGTAGTTTCTTTACTTGCTGCATCGGCAATCATAGATCCAAAGGGTTTCTTGTTTATATTTATAGTAATACCGAGTTGTGAACAGGCTGCCTGGAAAAGAAGTGCAATCTTTTCTTCTTCTGGAGCTTCAGCTGCCCAGCTTAATTCAACCGGATAATCGTCCAACTGTCCATAATATTTGGACAGCTTAAGTTCTTCTTCGGCCTTGGCTAAGTCAAAGGTGTACTGGAAAACTTCTGCATGTCCTGGAACACTTGCAGTAACTGGTCCGACAGATTGAAGTGAACCGGGATAAATGTATTCTGTACATGTTTCATAATCGAGAAGATATGATAGAGCTTTTCTAAAATGAATATCATCAGTTGGAGCTTTTTGTGTATGTAATGAAATAACAAAGGCCATACCATTAGGCACTAAAGCTATATCTACCCCTGGCAAAGCGTCCATTGCTTGGTAATTTTCTATAGGTTGAGTATTATCTGTTATTTCAAGTTCCTTTTTCCCCATAAGTGTCCTAACAGTAATGGGTTCTACAGTTCCCATTTCGACAAAATGTTCTGGAGCGCCTTCTTCCCAGCCTCCCCAATATTCATCATATTTAACACCCTTTACATACTCTTCCATCTTTACATCTTCAACCTTGTAAGGTCCAGACCCGGCATCGTTTGTCAACAACCAGTTTCTTCCATAATCACCATTTTCTCCATATGATCCATCTTGAGCATTTGCTTGAACTGTATCCTTGTCAACAATGTATAATCTTGCAAGTGCAAGTATAAAAGGTCCAAATGGCTGTTTAAGATTGAACTGAACAGTTGATTCATCCACAGCTTCAGCACTTTTTACATATGGTGCAAAAAGATAAGCAAAACCTTCGCCAATTTCAAGAAGTCTGTTCATGGAATAAGCAACATCTTCCGCTGATAATTTGTTTCCACTATGGAAAACTACATCGCCCCTTAGAGAAAATGTATAGGTTAAACCATCTTCTGATACTTCCCAATCCTCTCCAACAAAGGGCTTTATTGAACCATCGATTTGTGGGAAAACAAGAGTATCATAAAAATTAACCATTGCAATGGTATCAGACAAGTCACTACCTACAGCTGGATCAAAATATGTAGGCCAATCCTGAGTGGTTCTTATAACACTTTCACCAAAAACTACTAAACTGCATAAAACAAATAAAAAGATAACAAGGATTTTCTTCATAAAAAATTCTCCCTTCACATTTAAGATAAGATGATTTATAAATATAACTAATTAAATACTTTTTAGGTTACCCGCTGCTTTAACCTTTATTCTTGTAGCATTTCCAGGTAAATAAGCCAGCGGAACATCTTCAACTTCAACTATTTCAATGGTTTCTTCATCTGCTCCAGCATCAACAGCATCATTTATAGCTTTTTCCTTTGCCTCGGCAATAGCTTCGTCTCTGGAAATTTTCACCAAAGAATAAACCTTTTCACACTGTCCACTTACCTGAGCAATAGCTGCTCCTATTGCATTAGCAACAGAATGGTTTTCTGGGCAGATTACCTCCGAAACCCCTTCAATTTCATCTGGAATGAGTATCGATCCTCCTCCAACAAGAATCAAAGGAGATTTTTCGTTGGTTAACTTTATATTATCAATGTACTTCAAAATCATGGAGTATATTTCATTCAATACTTTCTTGGCAAAGTTAATATCAATCTGGGAAACTTTACTCTTATCACCAATATCTGCCATTCCTAATCTAACTACAATATCAGTGGTTGTCAGTGTATTTCCACCAAAGACTAGAGCTTCTTCTGTAATTTTATATCCTACACTTTCAGGACCAAGGATAACCCTTCCATCTTCTTCCTTAACAATTGTTCCTCCACCAAGACCAATAGAAATTAGATCAGGCATTCGAAAGTTTGTTCTTGCTCCACCAATTTCTACTGCAACTGATGACTCTCTTGGAAATGAATTAATAATAACTCCTATATCACTTGTTGTGCCACCAACATCAAGGACTATAGCATTTGATAGATTACTCAAATATCCAGCACCCCTAATGCTGTTTGTTGGTCCACAGGCAATTGTCAATATTGGATATCTTAAACTGTGTTCAAGCGACATTAGCGTTCCATCATTTTGACAAAGGTAAATTTCTGAACTTTCTACTCCTTCTTCTTTAAGAGCATTCTTAAATGATAACGCAATATTTTTTGCAACCTTAGATAAAGACGCATTCAAAATTGCTGCATTTTCTCTTTCTAAAAGTCCCACAGAACCTATTTCATTTGAAAGAGATACTGGAATATCACCAATAACTTCCTTAACGAGTTCTCTAACCCTATTTTCCTGAGCGCTTGAAATAGGAGAAAAAACTCCAGTTACTGCTATAGATTCTACTTTATCCTTTACTTTATTTAAAAATTCCTTTATTTCTTCTTCGTCCAAAGCGGCAATTTCTCTTCCATCAAATTCATAACCACCATAGGCGATAGTAAAATTTTCACTCACTGCCTTTGATAAATCTTCTGGCCAGTCTATCATAGGTTCAATAGCCATAGTTGCTGGTTTTCCAAGTCTTATTACTCCCACTTTACATAGATTTTTTCTTTCAACAATTGCATTTGTACAGTGAGTTGTTCCCAACATTGCATACTTAACAGATTTTTTATCTATATCAGTTCCTTCTAAAACAAGATGTATTGCGTTCTTAATTCCAGAGGATACATCTTCCGTTGTAGGTGTCTTGACACTGTTTATTACCTTTAAATCATTATCTATTATTACAGCATCTGTGTTAGTTCCTCCAACATCAATACCTAATCTATAAATCATTTAGAAGCACCTCCTGTAACTAATTCTTCAACTGGAGTGTAATCTATATCATAGCCAAAATATCTGGGACCTACAGTT
Source organism: uncultured Thermotogaceae bacterium (assembly GCA_964529955.1). GTDB lineage: Bacteria > Thermotogota > Thermotogae > Petrotogales > Kosmotogaceae > JASGMR01. Next base: position 13,946 of record CAZGZM010000020.1, on the reverse strand, counting down.
TCTATACCCTTTTTGGTTCTCCATTTTTCATCACATGGAATACCGATAACAGTAACTCTTCTTCCATATTTTAATGCTTCTGTTGTTATTGGAGTCGCAGATTCAAGATCAAGTATGCATATCAAATCAGGAACAGAGGCCAATACACAATTTCCTCTTTTTGCAATAAGATTTTCATTTTGAAATTCAATTGAAAACTGCTCTCCTTTATTCTCTTCAATTCCTTCTATTTTTGCTGTTCCAAAATTAAAACCAGCTGTGGTTTTCCTTAGAATATCAGTTATTTTTCCCTTGAATAATTTATAACCTTTCATTTTTTTTATAAGACGTTCTGTAGTGTCTGTTTTAGAAACCTGAGTTTCCATTAAAAGTTGTCCTATTTCTGCTGAATACGTTAATATATTTCTGATTGCTGCTTCCTTCAATTGCTTTCCTGTAAGTGAATATATACTTATCATAGCTTCTCCACCCATTTCAACAACTAGATTTCTTGCAAGGTTTTCCGCCCATTTATTTGTAATGGCATTTAATATAACGCTATTTCCCTTTTCGTCAGCTAAAACCATTGGCGAAGCAGTTTGTCCATATAGATGGAAAGTAACCATCTGAAGTTCTGGAAAAGCTCTTCCCATTCCATCACAATCCACAATAGGTAATCCGAGATTAGCAGCAACTGCTATAGGAATCATCGAGTTAACACCACCTGCTTCTATAGGAAATGTTGCATAGACTTTCTTACCTAGAAAACTTCCTAATTCTTCAAATGCCTTTACAAATTCATTTCCATTCGGAATTTTTTCTACAAGAACAGTTGGAGCTCCCATCATAGCAGCCGGAACCACTAAAGCATCATCAGGAACATCTTCCACCTTTATCAGTTCTACAGGCCCATGTTTTTTTACTGCCTGCAAAGCCATCAGTTTCCCAACATGGGGATCTCCTCCTCCACCAGTTCCTAATAGCGAAGCACCGAGAGCAATTTGCTCAATTTCTTTTTCAGATAATTTCATTTTAAAAATACCCCCAAAAAACATAAAAAATAATATTGTTTAAAAGTTATCATTAATGATGTGAAATGTCAAGAAAAACCTAGATATTTTTTGATTAGAAGAGATAATTTAATATAATCGGTTTTAATTGTTCATATTTAATATAAAAAGACTTCATTTAACGATTAATTCATGAAATTTATAAAAGATAGTATAAAGATATCTCATATTAATAATTAAAATTTCCCTCACTGCAGTTATTTTATTCTCTTCCTCAATGAAAAAAAGCATGTAAATATGAAACTCCTGCTAAGATTAGAAAGACTAATTCTTAAACAGTTGTATTGTATCAGATGTGTTTTGGCTATATTGGAAGTAGCTTTATCCCTACTTTATTTGGAATTTTACTGAAAAACAATTCAATGATTCTATTTCCATTTTTTTATATCTTTTATTTTAATTATGTTTTTATATTCAGAAAGAAATATAAACATAAAATATTTGAATCAAAGAGTTTTTAATATTTAAATTCTTAACAAAGGCAATTATTTATCCAAATAATCTGTTATAGAATTCCTTACTTCCCAATCTATCAAGGGCATCAATTTTTCTCTTTTCATAGAAATCTTCTGTTTTTCCCCTTTCAAAATACCATAAACAATCTATCAAGATGCTAAATTTTAAAATATCAAAAAAGTGTTTTCTTTCATTTGTGTTTAAAGATCTGTATTTAATATATGTTTTCACTGTTTTTATCCCCTTATTGAATGAAAACACTTCGTCTTTAATATTGAAATTATTCCATGTTTGCCAATTAAAAGTCTTTTTAAAGGGATCGACTAGTGAAACTAAATCATAACTGAGATAAGTGTAATTAGCATCGTCAAAATCTATAAGAGCAGCCAATTCAGTTCCCTTAAATAAAATATTTGTATAATGAAAATCACAATGACATATACCCCTGGGAAGATTTGAAGGTAATACTAATTTATTTAATTTTCCTTTAATCCATTTAAACTTATTCTTTGCATTATGGGTCCCTATCTCCTTTGATTTTTTAAAGGAAAGATTTTCACAAAATTCTGGACTATAATTCCAACGATATTTTCTATATTTTGACCGATAATTTTTTGTTATTTTATTCAATAAAGCAGCCACTTTAATTATATCTTCAAATTGTTTTTCAGAAGGTTTGTTGATATTTTTACCTTCAACAAATTCAAAGAAGACGTAGAAATTACCTTTATAAAAATTAATATATTTATTATTATTTCCTTTTATTGGAAAAGCTGTTGGAAAATTTCTCTTTAAAATATAATTAATAAGATTTATTTCAAATTTAATGGATTCATGTTCTCTAAAATTGTAAAATCTCAAAACAAATTTACCCCAGTTAGTAATAATAAGGTAATTCGTTTGAACCGTTCCATTTTTAATAATTTGGAAATTTTTAAATTCTCCTAAATCATAACCTAAAAGTATTTCTATAAAATCTTCTTCGCTTAATTTCACCTTTTCCATATATCACCATTAATAATTTTTCCCCTAGGATTATTATATATTCTATAATTAATTTTATTATATAAACTCATTATGCTAGAATATAAAATCAAAACACTGGGAGTGATCATTAATTAGATATTTTATTAAGATAATTGTATCAGCAATAATTCTTGTTTTAGTATCAGAAATAAGCAAAAGAACCTCTTTCTGGGGTGGTTTAATAGCTTCTCTGCCCCTAACATCTATTCTAGCTATCGTCTGGCTTTATATAGATACTAATGATAAAATAAAAGTTGCTAATCTCTCGACAAATATTTTCTGGTTCGTTATACCTTCACTTTTATTTTTTGCCTTTTTTCCATTCTTTTTAAAAATGAATATAAATTTTTATATAAGTATGTTATTATCTTCTTCCATAACCATTTTTGGTTACTGGATTACAAGTATTATTCTATTAAAATTTGGTATAAAAATATAAAATTTTAGGAGGTTATTATGAAAGAAATTATCCTTTTACCAAACGCTACACCAATTTATAATTTTTTAAGTTTTATCACTTATAAAGTAAAAGATAATAAAAATAAGAAAAATTCAAAAATACTCGATTGTGGTGCTGGAGGAAGAATTCCCCCTCTATACATCTTTTATAAATGCGGTTTTGACTGTTATGGAATAGATAATTTTTCCAAATCACTTGAAAATGCAATGAATTTCTGCAAAGATAATAATTGTGATATCCATTTAAAACAAGGGGATATGAGGAATATTGAATTTGATGATAATTATTTCGACTATGTGTTTGAGCATTTTTCGATGTGTCATCTCTCCAAGAAAGATACAAAAAAAGTAATAAAAGAAATGCATCGAGTTTTAAAGAAAGACGGCGTAGCGTATTTGGGATTTATTTCAAAGGACACTTGGCCTATTTTTGGCGAAGAGGAATCTAACGGAGAATACATAGAAAGTGAAAATGGGCAGGTTGTAAAACACTCATACTTTTCTGAAGAGGAAGCAGAAGAAATATTATCTAAATGGAATATTCTATTTAAAGAGAAAAGAGAAATCACTAACCATCAATTTTTAAAGGAAATATCCTTTGATGAATGGAAAGATGAACTAAAAATTGCGGATGAAAATGAATCAAGGGATTTGTTTAATCAACGATTTAAAAGATTTAAATATAGTCATTTCTATTATATTATTCAAAAAAAATAAATTTCTTATAAATAATCTTTGATAAACCGCTTTACTATAGGCAAACTCTTTTTTATATAGTTTTTAGGGTCCTCGTTTATGTCAATAACATAGTTCATAAAATTAACTCTTCTTGCAATCATAAGCATTTCTACAGTAAATTCATCAAATTTAAAATCAATTATAATTTTTGAATAACCTTCAATAAAAGATTCTTTTACCCTTAAGAACTCAAATTTTTTATTGCCTTTATAATAAAACAAAAAAATCGAAAAATCCTGTATGGGAAAGCCTAATATAGCCTCCTCAAAATCAACAACCTTTAATTCTTCATTTTCAATTAATATGTTCCAGGGATTCAGGTCTGCATGAATCAATTGAGGAGTATCATTTTTATACAATTCAGATAATTTTTTATCTATAACAGGAACTATAAAATCCATGATTTCAATAAATTCTTTAGTTACTATGTTATTATATTTCTTCATTTTATAAACAGGCTTTTCTTCTCTATAATAGAAAACTTTATCCCATTTTTTGGGGTTTAATTTCTCTGGAATCAAAATATGTTTTGTTGCAAGATGCATTCTTGCAGTTATTTTTCCTAATTCTTTAAAATGTTCATATGATTCTCTTCCATAAAAATCCTTTCCATCAATCCATTCATATAAAATAGCTCTTTTTGGTGTTGAAAATTCCTCTGATTCTATCTCTATTACTCTCTTCTCTGTTTTAGAAGAAATAACTGTTGGAACAACAATATCAGTTTTATCTTTTATAATATCAATGAAGAATACTTCAGCAAGATTATCTTCAATTTTACTAGATTCCTCCTGAAAGATTTTAATCAGGTATTTTTCTCCAGATTTATCCCTAATTTTATAAAAAGTATTGCTTGCTTCTGTAAAAAAAACTATATCTTCTACTTCAATATTATATTTTTGCATTGCAGCTTTTGAAATTCTTTTATATTTATCTTTTTCAGTCATATTAACTAAATTTATTTCGAATAATACTCTAACCAGTACAATTTATAGCCTGAATAGAGTGCCAGATTTATTGACGGGATGTTCCAGACACTTGTAGAATAATATGGAATCTTTTTCTTTTTAATAACATTCTTAGTAATTTGATTTAAAAGGAATTTTCCTATTCCCATATCTCTATACTTTTCGAGAACATCCAACCCAATTTGCCACATATCTTCAGAATCTGAAGAAACTCCTGCAATTCCTATTATTTTTTTATTATATTTGACTGAAATAGCTATTTCATCATCTCTTTTAAGATTTTCATCATATGTTAGAGCGTTTTCAAAACTCTTCTGTTTGTAAAGTTTATGAATATCATCTTTATAATAAATATCAACTATATATTCATTTGATAGAGGTTTCCCCGTTTGAACAGTTTCACAAACGAATTTCAACCCTGGACCCTTTAAACTGTTACCTTTCATTTTGAGCTTATCCTCAATATATGAAAGATTTTGAAATGAGAAAAAATCAATCTTTCCCATTTTTTTATAGTTCTCTTCACACCAGTTTATTTTTCCTTTATCAGCACATATTACTATAGAGTCATTTATAGAAATTATTGAAAAGTGTCTATCAGAAACTGGAAACTTTCTTCTTCCTTTTCTTTCTTCAAATTTTGTTATATATAATCCTGGTTTTTTTAGTTGTTCTACATCACAACAAAAGTCCTCAGATAAGTTTCTATAAAGTCTTTCCAGTGTTCTCTTTCTCACGATTTACCTCCAGACAAATTATTATGATTTTACTCCTTTTAAATAAAAAAACCAAAGAAAAAAATATGGAAGATTTAAAAGTACACACATTCTGATAGAATACTCTTGAATAACGATAGGAGATAGTGATTTTTATGATAGACATAAATGAAAAGCAATTAATTATATTGGATATGGATGGAACTTTTTTTCTAGGAAACACTCTGCTGGATGGCAGTCTTGAATTTGCTGAAAAAATTTTTTCTCAAAATAAAAAACTTGTTTTTTTAACAAATAATTCTTCTAAGACACCTGATGAATATTATAGTAAATTGACAGGCTTAGGTGTACCTAAAAAACTTTTCGAGGTATTTACATCTGGAGAAGCAACGGTAGAATTTGTTAAAACTAAATTTCCAGAGAAAAGAATTTATTTACTGGCAACTGAAAGTGTAAAAGAAATATTTGTAAGCAATAATATAGTTATTGATGAGAAAAATCCAGAACTTTTAGTCATGACCTACGATAAAACCTTAAATTATGAAAAAATTGAAAAATTTGCATTTTTTCTTAAGCGAAATTTACCATATATTGTTTCTCATCCAGATATAAACTGTCCCATGGAAAACGATTTTATTCCCGATGTGGGGAGTTTCATGGCAATGTTCGAAAAATCCACTGGTAAATCTCCTGACTTTATTATCGGAAAACCAAATCCTAATATAATATTTATGCTGTTAAAAAAATTCAATGTTGAAAAAGAAAAAGCGGTTATTATTGGAGATAGAATTTATACTGATATTCAATGTGGTATAAATGCAGGAATTGATAGTATTCTGGTCTTATCTGGTGAAACAAAAAAAGAAATGGTTCCCGATAACAAAAACTTTTCAGTTTTTAATAGTTTAAATGAAATATATAATCTTTGTCTTAAATAGAATTATTTAACAAATACCTTTCTCAACTTATCATATCCTGTTTTTGTAAAAGGACAAACTTTTAAGCAAACCGAACAACCGTAATGATCGAAAAAGTAATCCATACATTTTTTTGAGTCAACACTGGAAACTAATCCAGCCGGATGTTTTTTCTTTTCTTCATAAATTGCTCCTGGTGGGCAGTTTTTAATACAGCTTCCACAGGTTTTACAGAAATCTTTAATCCAAAGATGTTTGTTTTCTGAGGTAGGAAGATTTTTTATGCTTGTATAAATAACAGCTATTCTAACTATTGGACCATTCTCAGGAGTTATCAGTAAACCATGTCTGCCTACAATTCCAAGTCCGGCTTTTTCAGCTAAAGCAGGATATATAGTTAAACCTGATAGAGCAGGTCCTGCCTGTGCTCCATAACCTTTTTTGTTCAGGTATTCGGACAATTCTATCGATATCTGACCGAGTTCGTCATAAGTTTTCCAGACAGTTCTCAATGTTCCCCTATTAGGCGCATTAATTATTGGCTTTTTTTCCATTGCCTTTGTAAAAATTATGACATTCTCAAATAAAACTGCTCTATCCTTAAAAATATATTTGGGATCAATTTTAGTATAACCAATTGAATCTATTCCGTAGGAGAAAGCCTTTTCTTCGAAGGATTTTAAAAAATCACCAGAGACTTCTTCTAATGGTTTGGCAGGAATATCCTTGTTTTTTTCAAAACTTAAATCAATTCCCTTTATCGCTCTTACAAAATACGGCATCATCCAGATCATATTGAACGATTGTTTTAAAAGATACCACAGACTTATCTTTTCTCTGTTCATCATTATATCTATTCTGTCTCTGGAATATTTATTGCTTGAAATGGCTCCATCATAACCATTAAGAGTTTTTTCCTGAAGATATCTCTCATGATTTTTTTCAATCATCATCTTTCTCATGAAATTATTCATATATTCACCTTCTATATATTAATTATATCAAAAAAGTCATAAAATAAAAAAGTCGTCTCAAAAAAGACGGCTTCAGATAAAAATATTATAATACTATACAACTAAAAATTTTATTCAAAACATTTCAAGAAGTTTTTCAATTTCTTTATCTCTATTATTTAAATAGTCTTCCAGAGCATATTCAACTTCTATATCTGGAATAACTCCCTTTCCATCATCAATACCCCTTGGAGAAATCATATATGACATAGAAGTTGCAAAGACTAATCCCGAATTAGGTAACGTTCTGCTAATCAAATTACCTGAATAAGAATCAGAATGTCCAGTCTCTCTTCCAATTATCGTTCCTCTTCCTTTTTCTTTAAATGCAGATGCAAAATCAACAGCAGCCGAGGTTGTATTTTCACCTATCAACAAATATACATTCCCATTAAATTGATTTTTGTCTGGGAATAACTTGGTTCTATATTCTTTATCCATAAAAACAGAAGTTCCATTTTTTGCAAAAACGATTTCTCCACACATTTTAAGATAATCATTAAATAAGGTATATATTGGCCAATCCCATAGAAACTCAGGAATTCCTCTGTTATAATAATTCATATCTAAGATATAGTTCATCTCTTCCTTTGAATAATGACTTATTTTATATTCCATTTGATCGAAAATTTTGTAATTATTCATAATATAATCCAGTATATAATATCCTATATTGCTATTTCCCCCAGTGTTTTTTCTAATATCAATAACAATATTTTCAGCATCCTCATTTTCAGCAAAAAAACGGTCTGCTAATTCAAAAATTCCGTTATTTTTCAATCTATATGCATTGAATGTATTCAATTCAAGAACAGGTATAATTTGCCCGTTTTTTTCAAGTGCATTTTCCCTGTATACCTGGAAAGATTCTTCCTGCTTATCAGTTTCATTTTCTTTAGCTAAATAAGTTTTCCCATAGTATTCATATTCTATTATAAAGGGGGACTTCATTTTAAAAAACTCATATATAAATAAATTAAATTTCTTTTCCAGATCATTATTTATACTGTTTTCATTCATAAAATAAGTATAATTTTTCATTGTTTTAATAATCTCTTCAGAGATTATTCCATTAATGCTGATAATTCTTGCACCTTTCGGAATACAAGAAAAATTGGAGTTATTTATTGATTCATAAACATAAATATCACTTTCATAAATTTTTACTGAATAAGGAAAAATTTTTGAATTATTCCAATTTGGAGACCAGATCATAGTGTGTATATCTTTTATTGAAGCTGTTATTCTACTCAGGTAAAAGTAAAAATCAGATATTTTTATTTCCTTTTTATTTTCTATTTCATTAATTATTTCATCGATTAGATTTTCTAGATTTTCTTTAGAAATATATTTATATATAGCTGGATTTGTTTGAGTTAATTTAGAAATGAGAAAATATATATCCTCAACAGCCTCTGATTGGGATATTTTTGTTTCGGGATCACAGTTATTGAGTGGAATTTCATAATAATCGCTTCTAGCAGGAGCAATAGCTGCAAATATCATACAACACGAAAAAGCTAATAAAAAAATTAAAGACACTTTTTTCACAAGAAACACCTCCTAGTAAATATATCTATCGGTAAATATAATATATATTCTTTTCTTCCAAAAGTGAAAAAAGTAATATTTAATTATTACTTCATCTAGAATTCTATTGCGCTTAAATACATTTACAAAATTCTAATCTTACTTCTCTTTTCTGAATATCATTATTTGAATAATATGTTGTGTCAAGATCACAAAGATAAAAACCATTTGATAAATAAAAATTAATTGCGGGATATTTTGAACTTTGAGTCTCTAAGACAATCCTTCTAGCTTTCTTAAATTTTGAAAATTCTAACACTCCATTAATTAGAGCAGTCCCCACTCCTCTTTGACGAAAATCAGGAAAAATATTAATATTCCATATTCTTACTGATTTACTCCATTCCTTTGCTAAAACAATTAACCCCGCTTCAATTTTATTTAAATCTGCAGAAAAAATTACTGGATTCTTTAAAAATTCAGGAAATACAGCTTGCTCAACCTTTTTATGAAAAGTTTCCCTAAATTTTTTCTTTCTAATTTTATTGATCCTCCGTTATTATCTAAAAAGGGAACAACCTCAAAATAAAAGTCACTGTAATATTCATAAATCAATTTTCTTTTGCTATAATTCTCTGGCACTTTCCGTTTTATAATCATTATTACGCTTTTTCATTCTTGTCTCTTCTTTTATACTGATCTTTTTTCCAAATTCTCTTATTTTCTTCAATAAAATCCAAAAAAGTTTTGGGATATTTTCCTAAAATTCTATTCAAATCAAGAGATCTTTTTGGAACCATTAATAATTTTGCTACTTTATATATTTTTAAAACTTCATCAGTGAATTTCTTTGATTTTCCTTCAGCTGCTGTTATTTTGACAAACTGATCAATTTTTACATTATTATAAATAATCTTTCTCTTAAGTACTTTAGAAAACATTTCTGCGATTTCACTCATATTGTATAATTCATTTCCTATTAAATTTAATTTATTCTTAGTAAAAGTTGGAGTTTTCAAAATATCAAATATTGACATAGCTACTTCATCTGCATCAACAAAATTATATTTAGAATTTCCTGCCGGAATATTTATTTGATTTCTTAAAAGAATATCATTCCTATGTAAAGTTGAAAAATTTTGCATGAAAAGCCCCGATCTCAAAAGGGTATACTTTAATCCAGATTTTTTTATTTCCTTTTCAAAAATACAGAAAATTGATTTGGGATGATATTTTGCACCAATTTTTGATAAATAAATAATTCTTTTAATCTCCTTTTTTTTGAGCATTCTGAGAATAGTTTTTAAACAATTAGTATTCAATATATCCGGAGGAGTAAAAAGTAGAATTGTCTGATCTTTCTTTACTTTATCTAAATAGGTTTCCTCATTTGCACAATCAATAAAAAATTCATTTTCCTTAAGATCAGCTGATCTGTTTTTATCAGCAATACCCCCTTTAAATGGGATAGAAGCCTTTGATAAATATTGGGTTACCCTTCGTCCTATCATATTTTTTGAATTGATAATAAGTATATCTTCCAATTTGTTTCTCCTAAACGATTTTGCTAAAATTCTTTCTCCTGAACGTTATATTTTATTTATTATAATCATAAATTCTTATAAAAAAAACATTTTCATATTTTCCTTTATCTATCCCTTTATATAAGAAAATATTAAAAAGAATTGTATATTACTGATTCTTGCATTTAGTTTTTAAAAAATGCCACGTTAAAAATAATAAGGAACTTCGGATACTTCTTTTATATTTTTAAAATGAATAAACATTATTTATAAAATAATTATTTCCTCAAAAAAAGCAATTATCTCTTTGTTCTTATTCATTTTAATTATTATTGGATGAGTATCACCAGATTGATCTCCAGCCCATTCTGAAAAGTACCACCCAGCACTAGCTAATGGAGTCAACTCAACGTACTCTCCATATTCGTATTCATTTTTTTCAGGATCAATCAATACAGAACCATCTCCAAAAATATCAATTGTAAGTGTATATTTTTCTTCTTCAAAATTAGCAATAATATGCTTATCTGAGTTAACTGTTATTTCTTTCACAGGATTAGTTCCAGTTAAATCGCCTGACCAATTTTCAAATTCCCATCCTGGAGAAGCTTGAGCAGTTAGTTCAACAACATCCCCATAATAATAAAAAGCTTGTTCAGGAGATTTGGAAACCTCTCCCTTTCCACTGACATTTATTGAAATACTGTATTCAATTTTTACAAAAGTTGCTATTACATGAGTATTATCAAGAATTTCTATTTGAATCACAGTCGAATCACCTGTTGCATCTCCTAACCATCCAGCAAATTCCCACCCCACTAAAGGTTCTGCAGTTAATTCAACATGATCTCCGTATTCATATGATGCTTTTGCTGGATTTTTTACTATTACTCCTTCTCCTGTAACTGAAGCTGTAAGGGTATATTCATTTTTCTCAAAATTTGCACTGATGTTAGTATCATTTTCAATCTGAATTACTTTGGGATTTTCATCACCTGAAAAATCTCCCGTCCATTCAGTAAAACTGTATCCATTATTTGGAAATGCTTCAAGCGTTACAATCGAATGTTTGGAATATTTTCCATTATCCGGATTTTTCGTGCCAGTTTCAGTAACTGTTCCTTCTTGTTGATTGTAATAAATATTCAACGAATAATACCATTTATAATAACACCCTGATATAACAAATAATAAAATCAGAATAAAAGACGCAAATAATAAAATTTTTTTCATAATATCCTCCCCAGAAGTTTTTAATTGCTCTGTATTCTAAATTAATTATATTACTTAGAAACGATATTTCCAAAGGATAGCCCAAAATTAAAATAGTTATTTAATATATCTAACTCTTTCAGACTCAAATCTATCTACAAATATGTTCTCGGAATCTTTTGGATAACCTAAGGGAATTAAACAAAAGGGCTGAATATTATTATCTAATTCTAAAATTTCTTGCAAATAATTCATTCTATCTTCAATGGGAGCTATACCAATCCATACTGCGCCTAATCCTAAATGCGTCGCTTCAAGTAAAATATTCTGTGCCGCTGCGCTCATATCCTGTTGCCAGAATTCAGGAAAAACTGTTCTTTTTAAATTTCCTACTAATAACAGACAAACACTGCTTTCCTT
>CAZGZM010000020.1:0-1909 GCA_964529955.1 uncultured Thermotogaceae bacterium | reverse complement strand
ATCATTTTTGAATATAAATGAGTTTTCGAAAGTTTATCAAGCATATTCCTCTCTCTAATAACAATAAATTCCCAGGGTCTTTGATTTGCAGCTGAGGGAGCTTGCATAGCCGCACGTAGTAATTTATCTATTTTTTCATCTTCAATCCTTTTTTCTGAATAGTTTCTTATACTTCTTCTTATGAAGATTTCTTTCATTTTTTCCCTCCCTTATAATTTATATTCCCATCTTATACCACTACAAAAAATATACATTTATTTAATATTATATTATTAACAACAAAGTAAAATTATAAAAGAACTTAATAAGGAGGATATATATGATTGATAAAAATATCGAAGCTCTTATAATTGAACAGAGAAATGAGTTAACTGCTTATTATCTTTATAAGAAATTGAGTAAAAGAATAAAAAACGAAAAGAATGCTGAAATATTAAAAGCTATAAGTGATGACGAGAAAAAACATTATGAAAAACTAAAACAATTAACTAAAAGAAATGTAAAACCATTCATGGTCCAATTGTTGATTTTTTATTTCATAAACATCTTTCTTGGTTTAACTTTCGGAGTCAAATTACTTGAAAGATCTGAGGAAAAAGCTGTTGCTGTATATTCAAAATTATTAAAGGGTTCGAGTAAAAAAGTCGATTTAAATACAATCCTGAAGGACGAACAAAGACATCAGTATGAATTGATAGATATGATTGATGAAGAGAGGCTGAGTTATGTTGGATCAATAGTCCTTGGACTAAACGATGCTCTTGTTGAATTAACTGGAGCTCTTGCTGGATTCACTTTCGCATTTCAAAATACTCGTTTAATTGCAATTACTGGATTGATAACTGGAATTGCTGCTTCTTTTTCAATGGCCGCTTCTGAATATCTCGCTTCAACTCATGAAAATACAAAGGATAAAAAAGCAAAAAAATCCGCATTATACACGGGTCTAGCATATGTTATAACTGTTTTTCTTTTAATAATACCCTTTTTAGTTATCTCTAACCCATTTTTAAGTTTAATAATAACCCTCTGTATAGCAGTTATAATAATATTTCTCTTTAATTACTATGTATCTGTTGCAAAAGGAACTCCGTTTTTAAAAAGATTCCTTGAAATGGTTATTATTAGTCTTGGAGTTTCCGGTATATCATTTATAGTTGGAATAATAATTAAAAGCGTATTTGGAATAGATTTGTAAATCAAAGGAGTTATTTTGATTAAAAAATATTTTTTAGCTTTATCTTAAATGATCAATTTGTAACATGAAAATCATCAATATTGTATAGATATTATCGTAATCCTTTTATAATAGGTTTTAAAAGAACTATTAAATATATACCATTATCTTCGTTAAAATGTTAAATGAATCGTTTTAATCAATTTATTATCGATTATCTGATTTTTTCGACTTTAGAAAAACATTTAATATAAAAGAGTACAATTTTAATTTTTTATAAATTACTAAAAAACATAAAAATTATATTATTTAAATACAGATGATTTAGTATTAGGATTATTATTATAAAGGAGTTGTTATCTTTGATTTTACTATTTTTATTTCTCGGATTTGTTGTGTTAACGGTTTATTCTTGCTTGGTGGTTTCTTCAAGAGAATCAAGGCAGGAAGAACAAAGAGAATTTAATAAAGATTAAAATTTTTTACCTTCTATAATAAGAACGTCTCGATTATGTAAGGAAAAAGCAGATAATCATCTGCTTTTTTTAATTGTTGATTATGTTTTTATTGAATTTTCTCAGAAAATTTATTGTCTCTTTTAAATGTTTTAACACTGGTATCCGGTGATTCCTTAAAATCTTTGATATGATTTTTATAGCTAAACCTGTTTCCTTTGAAATATCTTTGAGGGTTACATATCTTCTAGGTAAACTCATCATCCCTTAATTTTCT
>CAZGZM010000019.1:1328-17046 GCA_964529955.1 uncultured Thermotogaceae bacterium | reverse complement strand
AGCCCCTGGAATATTTTTTGAATATCATCCATACACTTCATCTAAAACTCCTCAGTAAACCGAAAAAATACATACATATACACTTCATGTTAACATGATTTAAACACTATAAATAAAAAAAACTGTGAATTATTTGTTAAAACCAAGGGAATCCAGATGCCTCTTTTTTTAAATTAAGCTAAATTAGAAAGTTTTTTAAGTTAACTAGTTTGCTTTTATGCGCATATATTTACGTTAAGTATATTACCGAATTTTCTTTAAAAATTTATTAATTGAAAAAATAAAAACACTTTAATTCATTAAAAAAGCGCCGCATAGAAGCGACGCTTTTTTTTGAAAAATATTTAAAAAATTTATTTTTATTCTACTCCCACAGTTTTTAAATATTCTGCAATATCATTAAACCCATAAGCTTCAGCTACTTGAAGTGGGGTTTCGCCCCAATCATTTTCTGAATCAAGCTCAGCACCGCTCTCAATAAGATATTTTACCGCTTCAATATCATTATTTTCAGCTGCTAAATGAAGTAGCGTACTCCCTGTATTGTCTCTAATATTTATATCCGCACCATTATCAATCAAAAAATCTGCTCCTTCATAATTTGCTGCACTCAATGCCCAGTAAAGAGGCGTCTCTCCGTAATCAGAAACAGCATTAATATTAAAAACTGCTCCTTTATCAATGAGATATCTAGCAAATTCTAAATAACCCTCTTCGCCAAAATAAACCACATAAGAAAGAGCGTTATTTCCTGTGGAATCTTTAGCATTTTCATCAGCGCCATAACTGACAAGTAAATCATATAGTGCTTTATCGCTATATGAAGCTGCTAATAATAAAGCCGTCACTCCGTTAAAATTAGAAATATTGACATCTGCTCCATTTTGTAAAAGATACTCAAGCATTTCAACATCACCAAAATCAACAAAATTAAAAATTGGAGGATCGTTATTTTCTCCAGAAAGGATATTCAAATCCGCTCCACTCTCTACCAAATATTCCACTAATTCTGGTTGGTAATATAATGTAGCAAGATAGATTGGTGTTTGATTATTTATCTTTTCATTAATTTTTCCCTCATCAACTAATTTCTTTACAAAATCCAAATCCCCTATTTCAAATGATTCAATTAATACTGCTTGACTTTCAGCACCATAATCCATTAAAACTTTAACTATATCATCATAACCATAAGATTCTGCTGCCATAATAGGAGTAGTTCCATAATAATCAGGTTTATTTGGGTTTGAGCCATAGTAAAGAAGTAGTTCTACTACTTCTTTTTCTCCATTATAAATAGCATCGAATATAAGACGGTCATAATTATCGCTTTCTAAATCAGGGTCAGCACCATTTTTCAATAACAATTCAACAATATCATCTGCGTTTGCATAATAAGCATTGGAAATAGCTGTATATCCATATAAATCAATAACATCTGGATTTGCATTCATTTTTAACAAAAAATCAACCATATCATAATTTCCATTATAAGAAGCTACGAGAATAGGATTTTCCAAATCTTGATTTCTCATTTCTATATTTGCTCCAATATCCATAAGATACTGAGCCATTTCAGTTGTTCCATATCTGACAACAGAAATTAATAACGTATCTCCTGGCCATTCATCAACCAGATAATTTGGATCTTTATCAAGAATCGCTTCTTTAAATTCTTCAAGCGTTCCATGTTGAATAATATAAGAAATATCACCAGTATTTAAAGTTATATCATCTTCAGCTCCATATTCAATTAGAAGCTGTGTTATATCTTCATAACCATATGTTTTTGCATTATACAAAGCTGATTCATCGTATATATCGACAATATTCGGATCTGCCCAATTGTCAAGAAGAAGCTGAACCATATCGTAATCTCTGTTAATAACTGCCAGGAACAAAGGGGATTGTTCATCAATATTTAAAGGATCTGGATTAACCCATAAATCTTCTAATAAGTATTTAGCAATATCATATTGTAAATTAGAAACTGCAACATGTAATGCATTTTCACCTAACCATGAATCAACTATTGATTCAGGATCAAAGCCACCTTCTATTTTGTCTTTAAATGTTTGAAGATCTCCTGAAATAATTATATCGTATACTTCATCGTTTCCTTCAGAAATAATTTCTTCGATATCTTCAGCTCCATATTCCTTTAGTAACTCGGCTACATTGTCATAACCATACATTTTAGCTTGATAAAGCGGTCCTTCACCAAAGTCATCCTGAAGGTTTGGATCTGCTCCATTTTTTAATAAAAGTTCACAAAAATCATAATCACCATATGAAGCTGCCAGGATTAAAGGTGACTCTCCATAATAATTTAGTTGATCAGGATTAACTAACAAATCTTCAAGCAAATATTTTACTATTTCAATTTGATCATAAACTACTGCAACATGAAGAGCTGTTTCTGTATTCCAATCATCAATTACTGTTTCTGGATCAAAACCTTCATTTATTTTATTTTTAAATGAATCCAGATCTCCGTTGGACACCATATTGAAAACTTCTTCGATTTCAGATAACTGTACTTCTTCGGCACCATAATCTCTTAATAACTGAGCTATGTCATCATAACCGTAAGTTTGGGCAATATAAAGAGGTACTTCTCCATAATCATCTCCTATATTAGGATCAGCTAGATTTTCAAGTAGCAATTCAGCTAAATCATAATATCCATTTGTAACTGCAAGATATAGAGGAGTTTGTCCATAATAATTTAATGGATCTGAATAGACAAATAGTTCCTCTAGTAAATATTTCGCTATTTCAATTTGATCATATACTACAGCAACATGAAGAGCTGTTTCCATATTCCAGTCATCTATAATTGATGTTGGATCAAAACCTTCAGAAACTTTATTTTTAAGATTTTCCAATTCTCCATTTACAACGATATTAAATACTTCGTCATTTCCAGAAACATCTACATCATAATTGTCAATATTCGAAAAATCATTAGCAATTGTGAAATACAATTCAAGTAATTTCGCTAAATTTAAACTTAGATCTATTCTAAAATCACCTTTATCATCAAAACCAATTATCCCATTTCCATAATTCTCTGCAAATATTAATGAAAAAACCGATGCATATTTTTCAGAAAAATTATCGGTAAAATCTGCATATTTTTCAGATAAACTTGGAGAATATTCATAAAGTGGTTTGTTATCAGGAATTGGAGATCCTATTTCTAACCAATTTCCTCCGTCTTTTGCAGATATATACGCATTTCCATCTGACATAAAATAAATACCATTTGTTAAATCCGCTTCAGATGATAATGCTACCGATAACTCTTCTATAGCCTTTTTTACATCTGTAGTTTTGAAGAAAACTTCCAGATCATTATTTCCGGTTGTATCTAACCAAATTTCAGGATAATTAGCAACTTCTAAAAATAATGGTATAACCTGTAGAAGAACTTCAACATTAGGAATGTTTTCAACCATATCGAGAGCATCCTCAAGAGGATCAAAATTATCAAGAAAATCTAAAATATTCTCAGGGGAAAAAGATATTTCTCCAGTTGATAAAAGAACATCAAAGCCTTCTGGAGCAGGTATATTTTTAATTTCAGAAATATTTCTTGCTGTATTTATTGTATAGATCCTATCAACATCAGAATCATATTCAATATCTGCAAAAAGATTTAAACCAAAATTCATATCTTTATCCAATGAAATGATAAGAGCTTCTGCTCTCGGGAAACCGTAGATAATATCTGCTGCCTTTAAGAGCAAATTGCTTACCTGCAACCCTCTGTTCATAAAAGTAATTATACCTTCTTCTTCAACAACATCTTTAAAGAAAGGATAGTTTTCTGATAATCTTTTATCCTCTATTTCCTTTGCATTCATAGACTTTCTCATTAAATACTCATCCGTTGATAATATTGAGTAATCTCCATCTTGTATAAGGTATACATTTCCTTCTGCGCCATTAATTAAAACTCTATAGATTATAATAGGATAATCTTGCATTGTTACTTCTTCTGATTCAAATTTACCAATACTTTCAATCATAGGTTTAATAGTACTTTGAATAAAATTATCTATGAATTCTGCATCAAAAACATTGTTAACAACCATTAAATCTTGACTCAATAGAAGAGGAATAATAGATTCTTCTTCATCAATGTCAAAATCAGAACTCATAATACTTGATGTAAAAGCTAAAGAGGAATTTCCAAACAACAATACTTCAGCACCCTTAACCATATTCATAATTCCTTCAATCTCTTCATCAACACCCCCTCCACTTAGAGAAGTTATAAGGCCCTCCACTGCTTCTAAAGCTGGATCTATATTATTGATTCCAAGAACAAACTCTGTACCTTCAGGTACATAATCATAAATATTTCCAGCAAATCCAATAAATACAAACATAACTAAAAAAACAAAAATGACAGATTTTTTCATAAAATAACCTCCTTTATAAATTTTTTCATTCAAATAAATCATAACAAAATCAATATAAATTATATAAGTATTTCAAAGGACTGACTATATATCCTCAAAAATTTAGACTACATTTATTTAAAATGGTTTTAATAAATTTTGAAATATTTTTTATCATCATCGAAGTTTTAGATTAAATTTGATTATGATAAAATTTAAGAAATATGTGATTTATAATTTTCATTATAGATAGTAAGAAAATATAGTATAAATCAAATCTTAATATCTGATTAGTGAAGATTCAAAAAAGCGAGGTAAGAAATGATACTACTTTCATGTTTTGATGTATTTGGAAAAAACAGTTTAAATTCTTCCCTAGAAGTAATCTCTGAAATTAATGACAATCGTGTTGAAAAAATAATTTTACCAACAAAATTTGATGAATCATTTAAACAACTTGAGCATAAAATTAAAATAACTAATCCTTCAACTATATTGATGTTCGGCCAAGCTGGAGGAAGGCCTTCTATATCCTTTGAAAAGTCTGCTTTGAATATTATTGATACTAAAATACCTGATAATAATAACTTAAAATTCTTCAATAAAAAAATTAAAGAAGATAGCACTGATGGATTGTTTACTAATATAGATCTGAAAAGTATCGTTAAATGGTTAAATAATAAAAAGATTCCATGTTCTATTTCCTATAATGCTGGTACATATGTTTGCAATTATTTGTATTATTCAGTTTTGAATTATATAATGTTGTATAATCAATCTATAAAAGCTGTTTTCGTCCATTTACCATATATAACAGAACAAGTTATTGAGCAGCCAAATATTCCTTCTGCCGATAGAGCATTTTTGATAAAATCTGTTAATGAAATTATTAACTATTTCAGTGAGAACGAGGTGTAAAATATGAGCTACAATATTGTATTGTATATCGGGATAGCGATTTCCTTTTTTTTAGGGATTCTCTTTTGTTATTTCGGTACAAAAATATTTAATAAAATCTTACCACTTGCGGCCTTTGTAATTTTTGGATACTTTGTTTCCTTTTTCTTCTTTAGTATGGGTCAAATTCCCGTATTAATTGCTTTTGCTATAGGAGGGATTCTAGGTGCACTTTTTGCTGAACCGCTTTTTAATGTTATTCTTTTCCTTCTTGGAGCAGTAACAGTTATATATCTTCTGTTTTATTTTAATTTTTATTCAACGAATCTTATTCTTTCAATTGTTTTCGCAGTGCTCGGAGGAATTGTTGCTTTACTGATTCAAAAAATTATTATTTTAATCGGAACAGCTATTCTAGGAAGTATAATGGTTGTGAGTTCTATAATTTCAATATTCACAGGTAATTTTCCTTATCTTCAAATTGACAATCCAATAAAATTTGATAATTTTAAAATGAGTTTGGAAAGTTTAACTCAAAATGCTACTAGTCTTGGAAATTCTTTCTCAAATTACTTTGAAAATATTGAAAAAGAAACTAAAACCCTCACATTCTTGGGGGATCAAACCTATTGGATAATATTAATTGTTTTTTTAGCCCTATTTATTACAGGAATTATTGTACAGATAAGATTTTTAATAAAAAATAAAAAAGGAAAAAATACTAATACTGGAAGCAAAAATAGGGAAAATATTTCTAAAAATCCCTTTGAAAGTCCTGAAAATTCTAAGTATTACAATAATATTTCAGAACCAAAATATCAAAATGAAAATTTTGGAGATAAAAGGGAGTGATAAGATGCTTTTAACTGCTGATATTCTTTTCATTGTTTCAATAATAGCTGGTCTGTTTTTCTGTTATTTTGGAAACAAAGTTTTAACAGGTCTAATAGCTGTTGCGGGGTTTTTTCTATTTGGTTTTATAGGGCTTTTTATTTTTTCTTCATTTACAAGCGGATACATCCCTTTAATTGGAGGTCTTGCAGTAGGTGTTGTTGGATTGCTTTTAGCTAAACCGCTTACTTATCTTATAGTTTTTTTGCTAGGTGCATTTGGAGGATTAACAATAGGTCTTTTGGTAGGGGTAGCTGCTAATAATTTAATCATAGCAATTATTTTCTTTGTTGTAGGCGGTATACTTGCAGTAGTATTTAAAAGAGTAATTATAATAATTTCTACTGTTATGATTGGAGCAACTTCTATTATGTTTGGAGTTGTAGGTTTTTTGGTTGAAAATGCAATGATATCAAATTTAGCTTATCCTGAAATTTTTTCCAATATTGAAAGTATAAACGTAACCAATATGAACGATTTCACAACATTATGGAAAGATATTTGGGAAGGTTTAAAGGATATATTTGTTCAATATGTCGAAGGAATTCAAGTTGATCCTTCAATAGGAAATATTCTTGTTCTTATTCTTATTCTTTTTATTGCTTTTATCGTTACCGGTTTGTTTTTACAGTTTAAATCGTCAAAAAGAATAGTAGAATAAAAAAGTGATAGAAGAATTTCTTCTATCACTCTCATTAAATAAAAATTCTTTATTAGACGGAGGTTGCGCCAGTAGCATCTCCCTGTCCGTATGATTCTGAAGCATAATTTCTTAATTCGTCACATTTCTCATCCTTTATAGGAATAGGCGTTCCTACTGCTGAAGCATAAATGTACATTTTTGCACACTGTTCAATAGCCACGGTTTGTTCATAACAAGTTTCAAGTGAATCAGCAACAACAATCAATCCATGATTTGCTAACAATACTGCACCTCTTTTTCCCAAAGCCTTTACAGCATTGTTTGCTAATTCCATAGAACCATGTCTAGCATATTCTGCACATTCAATATCTCCCCCAAGAAATACTATTGTTGATTCAATTTGAGGTAGAGGCTTATGAGTTATAGAAATTGCAGTTGAATGAACTGCATGAGTATGCATAAGGGCATCTATATCTGGTCTATTAACGTAAATTAATCTGTGCATATCTTTTTCAATCGAAGGCTTTCTGTTTCCTTCAACAATATTTCCATCAAAATCTATAACAACAATATCAGAAACCTGAAGTAACTCATACGGCATCCCGCTAGGTGTAATTATAAAATGTCCATTTTCTTTTGATGTTACAATACTTAAATTACCTCCTGTTCCTTGAACCATCTGTTCTCTAAATACTCTTACTGCAAATTTTATTAGCTTCTTTTTTTCCATTTCATACATTTAAATTCACTCCCAACTATTCTTCATAAATTTTTTTTATTGATCTATATAAATCCTTATACTTATTAAATCCTTTTCTATAAATATCACTATTATCTAAATTTGGCTTGTATTCTTTCTCTGTTTTTATAATTTTTTTAGCTTCTTCAATAGAAGAGATTTTTCCAAGTGCGAAAAGTGAAAGAATTAAATTTCCCATTGCACCTGATTCATTGCATTTTAAAGTATTAATTTCCTTTTTAAAATTATCTGCTTGAATCTGGCACCAAACATCACTTTTACTTCCACCACCCATTGAAATAACCTTGTCAATAGAAAGCCCTAATTCCTTTAAAATATCCAGACATTCTCTAATAGAAAAAACTACTCCCTCCATAATAGCTCTAATAAAATGTCCTTTAGTATGATTCATTCCCATACCAAAGAAAACTCCTCTAGCATATGGATCCCAATGAGGGGTTCTTTCCCCCATTAAATAAGGCAAAAATAAAAGACCTTCAGATCCAGGTATAATTGATCCAGCTAATTCGGAATATTCCTCATAAATGTTTTTTTCTACATCTTTATCAAAGGTATTTTTAAACCAAGTTAAACTTGAAGCAGCTGTCTGAGTTATAGCAAGAAAATCCCACATTCCATCTATAGGATAGGACCAACATATTATTCTATTTTTGTAGTCTCTTCTCGGTACATTTGAAACAGAAGCTAAAACACCCGCAGTCCCAATAATTACCGAAGCATTACCTTCACTTAAAAGTCCCGATCCTACTTCCGAGACAGAATGATCAGAACCTCCATTTACAACAGGAGTACCTTCTGGAATTCCTAATTCTACTGATGCTTGTTTGCTAAGATATCCAATTATTTCAGTAGATTTTTTTACTTCTGGAAAAAGTTCTCTTTTTAATTTAAAAATATCAAATAACTTTTCACTCCAAAGATTATTTTTTACATCATATAGAAGAGTACCAGAAGCATCTGAAGGATCTGAAACCATTTCTCCTGTCAATAAAAATTTAATATAATCCTTTGCAAGTAAAATTTTTTCTGTTCTTAAAAAAATATCGGGTTCATTCTCTTTTATCCATAACACCTGCGGTGCAGTATAAGTAGTAGATGGAAAATTCAAGGTTAACTTTTCTATTTCTTTATCCAATCCTTCATTCTTCCATTTTTCTATAATAATCGATGCTCTTTGATCCATCCAGGTTAATGAATTTCTAAGTGGCTTTTCATATTTATCTAAATAAACGTGGGTGTGCATCTGTCCGCATATTGAAATTGCCTTGATATTTTCCAATAGATCAGGCTTCTCTGAATTTATTGCTGAAATAGTATCTTTTAAAGCATCCCACCATACTTTGGGATCCTGTTCTGCCCAACCTGATTTTCGAGATATTATATTATACTCTTTACCTCTTGATATAATAAGTTGTCCATCCTCATTCATCAGGGTTGATTTCAAGCCTGTTGTACCTAGATCTATTGAAAAGTAACAATTCATTATTTCTTTTACCCCCATTAATTATGATATATCAAAAAAGCGGAGATTTCTCTCCGCTTGTTAAGAAATTATTCGTATTGTCCTAAGTATTCTTCAAACCATTCTACGTTTGAAGCATAAATAAGCATTGAAGCTGTTTGAATGTTCATTGGTACTTCTTCGCCATTAATTAATTTAATTGCTGTTTGAACACCCATTTCTCCCATTTCTGCTGGGAATTGTGCAATTGTTCCTGCGAATTCTCCTGCTTTAACTGCATCTAATGAAGCTGGAATAGCGTCATAACCAATAACAGTAACATCTTTGTTTGCTTCTTTAATAGCTCTGTATGCCCCTATACCCATGTTATCGTTTGAAGCAAAAACTAATTTTAAATCTGGATTTGCCTGTAAAATATTCTGGAAAACATTATAACCCTGTTCAACTTCCCAATTTGCTGTTTGTTCCGCTACAACTTCCATTTCAGGATATGCAGATACAACATCATAGAACCCATTTCTTCTATCTGCTGCATTTTTTTGACCTTCTACACCAGTAAGAATAGCTACTTTACCTTCAGCTCCTGTTAAAGCTAACGCAAAATATCCAGCTATCTGTGCACCATAATAGTTATCTGTTCCGATGAAAGGAACTGGTTTTAAACCTGCTGCTTCTAAAGCTGCTGCATCAAATCCTGTATCTAAGTTAACAACAGGAATTCCTGCTTTTTCTGCTTTTCTTAAAACTGGGATTAAACCTTCTGAACTGGAAGGAACAATACAGATTGCATCTACTCTTCTAGTTATCATATTTTCCATAATCTGCATTTGTTCTTCAGCACTTGCGTGTTGTTGTGCTCCCTGTACAATTAAGTCTACTCCTAATTTGTCTGCTTCCATCTGTGCTGCATTAACCATTGTAATAAAGTATTCGTTACTCAATGTCATAGGAATAAATCCGATTGTTGTTTTTGCCAAAACAACCCCTACAAACAACAGTACTAACAAACTTACTAAAATTACTTTTTTCATTTACTGCACCTCCACCTAGCCAAATTTGGCATTTATATTTCGGAGAAAACTCCCCTTATTTTTTCATTATTTTGCAGTTTTCATTCTATCGTAAAATACTGCAAGAATTATCACTGATCCTATTATTATTTGCTGATAGTAAGACATAACATTGAGAAGAGTTAACCCGTTTTTCAATGTCCCTAGCAATAGAGCGCCTATAAGTGTTCCCCAGATTCCCCCTTCTCCACCAGCTAAACTTGTTCCACCAATAACAACAGCCGCAATAGTATCAAGTTCATAACCTTTACCACTCAAAGGAGTAGCATAATTTAACCTTGCTGTGAGAAGAACTCCTCCAAGTCCAGCAAGCAATCCTGCAATAACGTATGCTTTCATTTCACTTTTTGGCACATTTATACCTGAAAGTTTTGTTGCTTCTCTATTACCACCAATAGCAAAAGTATGTCTGCCAAGCTTTGTTTTATACAGAATAAAGAAACCTATTAAATAAATGACTAACATATAAAAAACGAAAACTGGTATCCCCAGAAATTCTGAAGAAGCTAACCTTTCAAAAGCTAAAGGTAAACCAGAAACTGGTTTTCCATTATTCAAAGCTAATGCTCCTCCAGCAGCTATGCTCATCATACCTAAAGTAACTATAAAAGCAGGAACTTTTCCATACGCAATAGTAAATCCGTTTACTATACCAACAACTAATCCAACAGCTATTCCCAATATAATTGCTATAGGAATCGGTACATTATTTACCAGCATTAATCCGGTACTAACACTACTCAAAGCTACAACAGACCCAACGCTCAAATCTATACCGCCGGTGAGAACAACAAATGTCTGACCAACAGCAATAATTGCTATCAGTGATGACTGAACAAGTATATTCATTATGTTATATACATCTAAAAAATATTTACTTGCTAAAGAAAAAATTAAAACTATAACTCCGAAACCAATGTAAATCCCATAATTTTTTAATATCTTTACAACCTTATCCATTGTCAATCCCCCATCGCATAATGTAAAACATCTTCCTGTTTTATGTTTTCGTTTGGCAGTATTGCGGATATTTTTCCGTCATACATTACTGCTATTCTATTTGAAATTCTTAAAATTTCTGGTAAATCTGAAGATATGGCTATAATCGCATACCCTTTATTCGCTAATTCCAAAAGCAAATCATAAATTTCTTCTTTAGCTCCAACATCAATACCTCTTGTAGGTTCATCAAAAATCAACACTGCTGAATCGCTGGCTAAAGCCTTTGCAACAATTACTTTTTGTTGATTTCCTCCACTTAAGTTTTCTACACGTACCTTTTCTGAAGAAGTTTTTATTCTTACATTATCTATGTATTTACTAGCAACTTTTTTCTCTATCTTTTTAGATAAGATTCCTTTATTCATTAATTTTGACAAACTTGAAATAGTAATATTGTCCATAACACTTAAGCAAAGAACTAATCCTTCCTGTTTTCTATCCTCACTTAAATAAATAATTTTATCTTTTAAAGCTTCACAAGGATTCTTGTATTTTACTTCTTTTCCATCAAGGAAAATTTGTCCTTCTATTATTTTGTTTAATCCAACAATTGCCTTCATTGTCTCGGTTCTACCTGATCCTACTAAACCCGAAAATCCTAATATTTCTCCTCTTTTTAATTCAAAGGATACATCCCTTACTTTTTCCTTTGCTTTGAGATTTTTAACCTTTAAAACAACTTCACCTTTGTATTCAGGAACTTTTTTTAAGCTTTCATCAATTGTTCTGCCAGCAATTAATCTTATAAGTTCTGATCTTGGGGTAGTTTTTGGATCAACAGTAGAAATATATTCCCCATCTCTCAGAATTGTTGTTTTATCACCAATTACTTTGATTTCTTCCATTCTGTGAGAAATATAAATTATGCTCTTTCCTTGGTTTTTTAAATTATTTATGAGTTGGAATAATCTTTTCACATCAGCTTGAGCAAGAGTAGCAGTTGGTTCATCAAAAACGATTATTTTAGCTTCAAAAGCTAATGCTTTTGCTATTTCTAGTAATTGTTTTTCTGCAACAGATAAGCTTCTTACTTTACGTGAAGTTGGGACATTCAAACCTACTTTGTTTATAATTTTTTTCGCCTTTTCATGCGTTTTTTTCCAGTTAATTGTTCCTGACTTGTTTATTATTTCTCTTCCCAAAAAAATATTTTCTGCAATGTTAAAAAAGGGATTCAAGTTGAATTCCTGATAAATTACACTAACTCCGAGTTTCATTGCCTGTTTAGTATTCTCAATTTCCACTTCTTTCCCATCTATTAACACTTGTCCCGAATCTTTTTTATAAGCTCCAGATAAAATTTTAATCAGAGTAGATTTTCCTGCTCCGTTTTCTCCTAACAAAGTATGCACTTCACCTTTTCCAAGTTTAAAATCGACTTCCTTTAAAGCTTTTACTCCAGGAAATGCTTTGTTAATTTTCTTCATTTCAAGGACATATTCACTACCCATAAAATCCTCCATGTTTTTCATTATGATCACTTGTTTCATTGTTTTCGATAAAATCTTATCATTTGTTAATTTATAGGTCAACATACAACTTATACAAAAAACAGCAGCAATAAAGATTATTTTGTTTCTAAAAGGATATAATTCTATCTGATTAGATGTAATCGTTTTTTTTTATTCTTATAAAGATATGATAACATTTTATCATGTGATAGGATAATATCACACGGGGCAGGTGATATTTTGACAAAAGATCAAAGACAATCTAAGATTCTAGAACTACTTTCTGTCAATGAAAAAATGAAAATTGAAACTCTATTAAGCAATTTTGATATTTCTCTCGTAACTTTAAGAAGGGATATTAAGGATCTGCAGGATTCAGGACAGGTAATTTCTGGATATGGATTCGTTCAAAAAAACTCTAAAGATAACAACTCTTCCTTTGATCATTCATTTCTCAATAGACTATCAAAAAACTACGAAGATAAATTAACTATAGTAAAAAAAGCGATAAGCTATGTTAAAGAAAATGATGTTATTTTTATTGGAGAAGGAACCACGTGTTATTTATTTGCTAAATTACTTGTTAAAAGTTTTAAAAAATTAAACATTGTTACTAACGGTTTATATGCTTTAAATGTTTTAGCAAAGGCTTCGGAATTTAATATAGAAACTATTGGAGGAACTCTTTTACATGATTTTAACTCTTTGGTTGGACCAAAGGCAGAATCGATGATAGAAAATATTTATATAAATAAATACTTTTTTTCGTGTAGTGCTTTAATTGATAATAAAAAAACATTTGAACTAAGTCCATTTGTTGCAAATATAAAACAAATCGTTTTTAGAAGGTCAGAAAAGAAATATTTGATGATTGATAATACAAAACTTAATAAAGTAGCGCCTTTTTACTCTATTACATTAGACGAAAATACAATTAAAATAATTGGATAAAAGGGGAGTTGAAAATGAACGAAAGAATTGCAAAATTAAGAAAAAAATTTTTTGATACTGATCCAATAATATGTCCTGAGAGAGCTAGATATTTTACCGAATCAATGAAAAAAAGCGAAGGTCAACCCAACGTCCTCAGAAGAGCTCAATCTTTTTATGATGTTTTAGATAAAATGACTGTATTTATTAACGAAGATGAATTAATAGTTGGTAATCAGGCAAGCAAAGCTAAAGCATCACCAATTTATCCGGAATATTCCTATGAATGGCTCCTGCAAGAATTCGAAGGAGATCCTTATTATTTTAATAAAAGACCAGCGGATATCTTTAAGTACACCGAAGAAACAAAAAAAGAAATTTTTGAAATAATTAATTATTGGAAAGGTAAAACTATATATGAAAATTTCAGAAGTATGCTTCCTAATGAAATTAATGATGCATGGGATATTGGAGCTATAGACGATACTTGGGTTTCTGCTGCTGGACTTGGAAATATCATTCCTGATTTTAATTGGATATTATCAGAGGGCTTGAATGGAGTAATTAGAAAGATAAAAAAACAATTAGAAAATCTGGATCTTTCCCAACCTGGTGCCTTTAAAAAGAAATGGTTTTTAGAAGCTGCGATAAAGGGAAATGAAGCGGTTATAAATTTTTCAAATCGCATATCTATAAAAGCTGAAGAATTAGCTAAAATTGAAAAAAATGAAGAAAGAAAAAAAGAACTCGCAGAAATTACCAGAATTTGCAGAAAAGTTCCAGCAAATGGCGCTCAATCTTTTTGGGAAGCACTTCAGTCAACATGGATCATATTATTAACACTGCACCTTGAAGCAAACGGCCATGCAATATCCCTTGGAAGATTCGATCAATATCTCTACCCATACTTCATAAATGATATAAAATCAGGGAAATTATCTCAGGAAAAAGCTTTTGAACTTATTGAAGCATTCTTTCTTAAAACAAACGAATTGAACAAACTTAGGTCCTGGCCGGATACATCTATGTTCACCGGTTATCATATGGCTATAAATCTTGCCATAGGGGGCCAAACAAAAGATGGAAAAGATGCTGTAAATGAATTAACTGATCTTGTACTTAAAGTTACAGGAGATTTAAAACTATTCACACCCTCAGTTTCACTGAAAGTTTCAAAGGTTACTTCTCCAGATTTTATGGACCAAGTATTACAAACTATACAAGAACACAAGGGTGGTCAACCGGCTCTCTATAATGATGAAGCTTTTATGGAAACACTCAGAATTTTAGGTGTTGAAGAAGAAGATTTATTTGATTGGGCACCTGTAGGTTGTATTGAGGCACACGTTCCGGGAAAATGGGATTATGCTGCAAAGGGACCATGGATGAATGTGCTCAAAATATTAGAATTGACATTAAACGGTGGGAAAGATCCTGTATCTGGAAAACAGATGTATAAATCAACTGGAACTTTGGAAACGTTCAGCTCAGTAGATGATATTTTCAAAGCATTTAAAGAACAGTTACATCATTATATGGAACTTCAAGTAACTATGGAACATTTAAACGATGAATTGCATATATTAAATGATTTAAATGCCTTTAGATCTTCACTAGTTCACAATTGTATTGAAAGAGGTAAAACTCTTATAGAAGGTGGAAGTATATACTCAGCCGATGGTGGACCTACTACAGGAATAATAAGTTCTGCTGATGCTCTTTCAGCAATTGAATACGCTATATTTAAAGATAAAATTATTTCAAAAGAAGCACTAATTCACGCTTTAAAAACAAATTTTGAAGATTCTACAACCGAACCAACAGGTGATGAAATCAGAGGATTGCTTCTTAATAAAGTTCCAAAATTTGGAAACGATGATGATAGAGCAGATAAATGGGCTGTTGCAATTGCTGATTTTATTGGATCATCTTACCAAAAAGATTTTAAAAATTCGAGATATGGTAAAGGACCAAAACCATGCTGCTATGCACTCAGTCAAAGTCCTGTTACTGGAAGTGTTGCTTTTGGAAAAGCTGTAGGAACAACTCCTGATGGAAGAAAAGCTACAATGCCTTTAAATAATGGGATATCACCAAGTAATGGTGCAGAAAAAACCGGGCCTACTGCAGTTATGAATTCCGTTGGGAAAATGCCAAGTGTATGGTTCCAAAAGGGTGCTATTCTTAATATGAGATTAACTAA
>CAZGZM010000019.1:0-1228 GCA_964529955.1 uncultured Thermotogaceae bacterium | reverse complement strand
TTAAAATGTGAATGGTGTCAAAATCCAGAATCACAAAAACAGTCTCCAGAGATAATTTATTACAAGAATCTTTGTAAAGGATGCGGTAGATGTTTAAAGGTTTGTGAATATGGTGCGATTTCAACTTTGAATCCTCTTGGTCTTGTAACAGATAGTGAAAAATGTGAATTATGTAGGAAATGTGTTGATAATTGTTTTTAC
Source organism: uncultured Thermotogaceae bacterium (assembly GCA_964529955.1). Taxonomy (GTDB): domain Bacteria; phylum Thermotogota; class Thermotogae; order Petrotogales; family Kosmotogaceae; genus JASGMR01. The sequence continues at coordinate 1,027 of CAZGZM010000019.1, read as the reverse complement.
GGAGCTAGAGAAGTTATAGGAAAAATGATGAATACTGAAGAGCTCCTTGAAGAAATTCTAAAGGATAATCCATATTACGAGGAATCCGGTGGAGGAATTACTCTTTCGGGCGGGGAGCCAATGCTTCAGGTTTCTTTTATAAAGGAATTTTTGAGTAAATGTAAGGAAAACAATATCAATACCGCAATTGAAACTGCTGGAAACGTTCCATGGAAAAATTTTGAAGAAACCTATGAATTAGTGGATCTGTTTATGTATGATATTAAACACATGGATCCAATAAAACATAAGAATGGAACTGGAGTTGAAAATGCTCTAATTTTAGAAAATATAGAAAAATTATCTGCTATTCATAAAAATATAGTTATTAGAGTACCAGTTATTCCCCTCTTCAATATGGACCATAGCGATTTACGCAGTATATTGAATTTTGCTAAGGGATTAGATAATATTTCTAAAGTTGAATTACTACCTTATCACAGATTGGGCAAATCAAAGTATGAAGGATTGGGAAGAGAGTACAGTCTAAAAGAAATTGCTCCTGTAGATCCTTCTGAATTAGCTGAGTTCGAAGAGATGGGAAAAGAATTGGATTTGAAAGTTATTGTTGGATCAGAATAAAAACCGGGCTAGGCCCGGTTTTTTTATAATTTTATAATCCATTAATCCAAGATACTAGATATTTTATTACTTCCTCATGAACAAAATCCTGAACATAATAATCATTTACAGAATGGTATACTCCAGGTTTAGCATAATTAAAAATGTGGCTTAAATTTTCAAACTCTTTAAATGAGAAGTTCTTTTGGCTTTCCAATTCTTTCTTGAATAATCCATAATCCTTTTCTATTGATACCTGAAAATCTTCAGTTCCCTGAGAAATTAAAACTGGAATATCCACTTTTTGTAGTATAGGAATAGGAAGATACTTATCAAGTTCATAATAATATTCTGCTGTTATTCCGCTTCCCAATTGAGTATCTGAAGGAATTTCCTGGTTAATTAATTTTTGATAAAAGTCCTTTGC
>CAZGZM010000018.1:7470-17491 GCA_964529955.1 uncultured Thermotogaceae bacterium | reverse complement strand
AAATGAGGAAGGATATAACTTCGTAAAATTGGTTCTTCATTGGTACATTGAAGAACCAGTGCATTTTACTCAGTTGAAGAATCACAAATACTTTGATTCTTCTTCGTTAGCTTCGTATCATCTTATAGCATTTATTCTAAATTTGTTTTTTCATTTATAAAATTAATAATTTCATTCACCGCTATCTCTTGCTGTTCTTCTCTTGAAATAATTGCGGTACCATCACCCTTCTGCTCTCCATAATTCCCAAAGTAAGCGTGGTTTCCTCCAGTAATCTCAATCTTATTCTTTGTATTTTCCAACTTAGTAAGATCAAGTTGTATATCCTCGGTTCCATAAATAGCCAGAGTAGGAACATCCGCATCATTAATTGGATAAGCGCCCATTAAAATCAACCCATCAACTTTATTATAATTTTTCTTCATGTAACTGCTTGCCATGGCTCCTCCTAAAGAATGTCCAGAGATAAACCATGTTTTAATTTCTGGATACTTATCAAATACTTTGTTTGCAGCATTAATTCCAAATACAGCAAGATTAAAGGGCATCTCAATAAGAAAACAGGTTATTCCCTTTTGCGATAATTTATAAAGAAGCGGCAAATATGCTATCGCTTCGACCTTTCCTCCGGGATAGAAAATAAGTCCTATTTCTCTGTCGTTTGTTTCTTCAGGATGTACGACAATTATTTTATTATTCATTTCAATATTCTGTTCTTCGGAGGACATAAGTTTATGAACATCATCTGTTGCCCTGTAATAATCTAGAGTATAAATATAAAAAGCTCCAACTAAAATCACAATTACTGCAACAACAGCAATAATTATCCATTTCAATCTTTTTGGGTTTTTTTCTTTATCTTTCATTTATTTCCTCCGAATTTATATATTAAGTATATTTTTCGATATTCTTCTAGGTAAAAATTAAAGTTTTCGTTTCCAATTCAATATGCATTATTTGTTAACTTCTAAAAAAATATTCTTTAGAAAATTATTATAACATTATAAATAATGGTATATTCAAAAATATCACTGGAGAAATCGGAAACTTTTATCATCGCTGACTGGTAATTTATATTAAAATGAATTTTAAAAAAGGTATAATAAACAGAGTAATATGTCCATCATGAACTATTTAATAAACATAAAAATTAAATTTAAGAGGTGATTTTATGAAAAAGGCATCCGTGCTGTTAGTATTAATGTTTATTTTTGGAATTGTATTTTTATTTGCAGAAGTAGTCCCGAATCAGCTTGTAAATATAAAGGGTGGAAGTTTTATAATGGGAAACACCAGAATTGGTGAAGGTGAAACTTTTGAACGACCCGCTCATGAGGTCGAACTAACCTACGATTTTTATATAGGAAAGTATGAAGTAACTTTTGATGAATACTACACATTTTGCGATGAAATAGTTTACTATAAGCCTGCTGATTGTGGTTGGGGCAAAGGAAATCGACCAATTATGTATGTGAGCTGGTTTGATGCGACCAATTACTGTAACTGGCTTAGTGAAAAGGAAGAACTGCCAAAAGCGTATGATGCTGAAGGAAATTTACTTGACAGAAATGGAAATATAACTACAGATATAACCCAGGTAACAGGCTACAGATTACCCACAGAAGCAGAGTGGGAATATGCAGCAAGAGGCGGACATATCGACATAAAAAATGGAATCGAAGAGAATGATTTTAAATTTTCGGGAAGTAATGATATTGATGAAGTAGCTTGGTATGATAAAAATTCAGCTGCCATGACTCAGGAAATAGGGCAAAAGAAATCTAACGAACTTGAAATTTTTGATATGACTGGAAATGTATGGGAATGGTGTCATGACTGGTTTGGTAATTATTCTTCTGAAAAACAGATAAATCCAATAGGTCCTTCCAGCTCTCCATATTACAGCAGGATTTATCGTGGGGGAAGCTGGTTTTATTACCCATTACAGTGCAGAATATCCTACAGAACCTTTCACAATCCTCAATTTGTAGCAACTTATGTCGGTTTTCGTGTCTGCAGAACGGAACAATAGCAGAATAGTCCAGCAGTTGACCAGCGATAGACTAACAATTGAGAATCAATAGTCAGAAGTACGAGTCGAACGATGCTAACGAAAGAACACTAAGTGCAGATTAAAAAAGTAGAGAAGTGATGGGAAAGCAATTGAAAAGCGATGAAATTCGGGGATAAAAACCCCCATGTAAAAACAGAGTAGATTGAAAAATAAAAAACCATGGTGCTAATGACGCTAAGGACATAACAAAAGAACATAAAAGAAGGGTTCAGGGTATAGAAGGAACAAAATCCTTTAAAAAATTCTCCCCTACTTGAGGCGAGTACTCCCGAAGGGAGGGTAGGGGGTGAATGCTTTACATTTACGATAACCTATTTTTCCTAGTTTCCTTCCTTCATAATTTCCTTTTTTCATTGTTCTTCCATTAGTATCCTCTTCATCATATGTCTCGTTAGCATCATTTTATACTTTCGCTAAATAGTATCTTTAATTAAATTATTAAGTAAAAAGTGTGTATTATTTTATAGTCCTTCACATAAATTATGTTATCATCTTTCAATGTTTATAAAGGAGAAAAAAATATGAAAAGAGACAAAAACAAAGCTCCTAAGGATTCAACGGTTTATTTAATTGGTAGCGGAATTGCTTCTTTAGCCAGTGCAACATACCTTGTAAAAGATGCGGGTGTTCCAGGGGAAAATATTCATGTTTTAGAGCAGGATAATATTTGCGGTGGAGCCTGTGATGGTGCAGGAGATCCTGAAAAAGGTTTTGTTGTAAGAGGGGGAAGAATGCATGAAGCTCATTATGCATGCTATTGGGATCTGTTATCTAATATCCCTTCATATGATGATCCGAATGTAACAGTAACTGAAGAATCATTTGCTTTCAATAAAAAGTATGTATCAAATGCCCAAGCAAGATTGTTAAAAAATGGAGAAATATTAGATGTTTCTTCATATGGACTGTCTTTAAAAAATCAGGAAGCCTTAGTCAAATTGACCTTCGCTTCTGAAAAATCTTTAGATAACTTGAGAATAGAAGACTGGTTTAGTGATGATTTTTTTGATACTAATTTTTGGAAAATATGGACAACAATGTTCGCTTTCCAAAAATGGAGCAGCGTTGCAGAAATGAGAAGATATATGAAAAGATTTATTCACCTTGTAGACGGGTTATACAAATTAGGTGGAGTAATGAGAACTAAGTACAATCAATATCATTCCGATATTGTTCCTTTGAAAAGGTATTTGGCTGAAAGAGGAGTTAACTTCGATTTAAATACTAAAGTAATAGATGTTGATTTTGATCTATCTAAAGATAAAAAAACAGCAACTGTTATTAAACTGATTGATCAAGATGGAAAAGAAACAGAAATAGCTCTTGGTGAAAACGATTATGTATTTATTACCAACGGATCAATTACAGATAGCACTAACAATGGTACATGGAGTAAAGCTCCAATATTAAAAGATAAAGCATCATCAGGTTCATGGATGTTATGGGAAAAGATTGCAAAGAAAGATAAAGCATTTGGAAACCCTGGAGTATTCAGTGATAATATCGACTTGCAAAAATGGTATTCTTTCACTGCTACTTTGAAAGATACATCATTCCACGATTATATGGAAGATTTTTCAGGTAATATAGATGGAACTGGCGGGTTAGTTACTATGACAGATTCAAATTGGTTAATGTCAATTGTTATAGCTCGTCAGCCACATTTCCCTAATCAACCAGATGACGTGAAAATATTTTGGGGATACGGATTATATCCAGATAGAGAAGGTAATTTTATTAAGAAAAAGATGTCCGATTGTAATGGCGAAGAAATACTGGAGGAATTATGGTATCATCTAAAAATTCAAAATCTTATGAACCCTATTGTTAAAGCAGGAAAAGTAAATTGCATTCCAGTGGCTATGCCTTTCATAGATAGTTTGTTCATGCCAAGATCAAAGGGAGACAGACCTGATGTTTTACCTAAAGGAGCGACTAATTTTGCTTTCTTAGGGCAATTCGCTGAGCTTCCTAAGGATTGTGTTTTTACTGTGGAATATTCAGTTAGATGTGCACAAACCGCTGTATATGGTCTTTTTGAAACTGATAAAAAAGTTATACCTGTTTATGATTCAATTCACAAACCAGAAGTATTGATAAAAGCTATGAAATCACTAAGAAGATAAAAAACAGACTAAAAGCAGAATTTTAGATAAGAATCTACTGAGTATATAAAATCTGAAAAACTGGATTTGAAATAAGTGATATAAGATATGGTAAAAATTACTAAAGATGAAAAAAAAGACGCTCGGATAGAACGTCTTTTTTTAAATTCATTATTCATAGGCAAATATAATTAAAAACAGACATCATTTAAATTTATCTGTAATTCATTATATAAGCCATTATAACGATAATTGAACAATTGACTAGCAGTAGAAAAACAATAGGGAAGCAGTTGCATAAGTATAAGATTTCTTTCGAAAGAATCTGAAAATTATTTAGTGCATATAATGAAGAAATGTCTTCGTAAAATAGACTTTTCTTTGGCAATTAGAAAAATCAAGAATTTTACTCAGCTGAAGAATTATAAAAAAACGTAATTCTTCTTACCAGACATAGAATAGCTGTTCTTTACTTTTCGCTGGGGGTGAAAACCTTTCACATATGATCGCTGTATATTTTTCTCCGTTAGGTTTTGATAATTATTACTTGGTTCACCCCCCACCATTTCTTCGGAGGAACTTCTTATAAAGAATTATTGTTTTTATAATTCTTGAACCTGGAAAACCGTATTGAAAATATTATGCACCAAAATATTTTTAGGTTTTCGCATATCCTGAGAAGGTAAGAACTGTTCCGTGGAAAATTAACCCACCAAAGCAAGAAAAAAACTCGGCAATTAAAAAGGGATAACCTTTATATTTCTCTGTAAAGTAATATATAAGGTGTTTATACATTTAACTTTTTAACTTTTCTGATTTTTGGCTATTTATTAATAAAAAGGGATAAAAAATTATCCCTTTTTTATTAATAATAATGATCTTAAACTTTATTTATTTTATGCTTTCATTTCTACAATCTGAACATAGTCCGTATAATCTTATATGTACATCCTCAATTTTAAAACCTGTTTTCTTCTCAGCAGACTTTATTAAAGCGCTAGTTTTTTTAATTGAAGAATCAATAGCTTTTCCACATTTATTACATATAATGTGATATTTCTCAATTTCTTCTTCCTCAGGTAACTCATATTTGACCAAATTACTATAAACAACTTTTCTCAGTATTCCAATTTCGGTAAGCATTTCCATTATTCTGATTACAGTCGTTTTACTTAACTTCATTCTTTCTTTCACAACTGAAGAATACACATCATCAACGCTTAGGCATTTCTCTTCTTCTTCTAAAAATGTTTTCAAAACTAATTCTCTCTGGGTTGTCATTCTCTGTCCTCTTTCCCTCAACCGTCTTCTTAGAACATCAATATCCATGAAAATACCTCCTTATGAAACAATTGTTTCACATTTATGATATTATAAATTATTTTTTGATTTCTGTTTTTACATTTTAGATAATTATTAACGGGATTATTCATAACTAGTTTACGAACAAAAAGAGATTAGTCAAACAATATTAATAGATAGTAGCAAAAAGTAAATAGAAAATGAAAATTAAGAACAGAAGCAGTGTTTAGTGAAGTGTGTGGGGTGTCGAGTGAAAGAACTTTAGAAACAAAAAGTGCATAACATAATGCTAACGATACTGACAATGTAACGAAATAAAAATAGATAATAGAAAAAGCACATACATCATATAGTCTATCAATTGTGAGAAGAAAGCGCATTCTTTCGAATATATCTTAAAATTCTTTTGGAATATAGAAATTAAATCGATTTTTTTCAGCTAAAGAATTACAAAGAACAATAATTCTTTTTCATTGGATCACTGATGATTTAAGATTTCGTTTAGTCCGGAGAGGAGAATTTTTAAGGTTCTTTCGTTACATCATTAGCGTCATTACTTCGTTAGCTTCGTGCATGTATCCGTTTTCTCCAATAGATTCCACATCCAAGAAGAATCTCAGGGGACAGTGATTCTTCTTCATTATCAAAATGCTGAGTTATATGTTGGTTTTTCACATGATGAAAGATATTTTGAAATTATCCTCATCAATTTTTCATCAGTGCATTCAACAAGATTGTAATTGTACATTTTTTTCAATGAAACAGCTCCAAAAATTACTGATGAAAAATCTTCCATAGAAATATCTATATTTATAGAACTCTCTTTATGTGATGTTATAAAACCTTTTTCACTTATTTGAAGGGTTATCTTTTGTTTACTGTTTTTAAAAAATGGATCGTTTATATTAAATGAACATATTATGGATTCTCCCTCAATTTCTTTTCCTACTGAATATTCTTCCATGAATTTTTCTATATCCAGTACTCTGAACATCAACCCCGTACTCCCTACTGAAAAGCTGTGATTTGCATGGGGAAGAAGTTTTTTATTTATATCAGAAGGGTTATCAAAGTTATAATAAAAATCTTCGTCTTGGGTATACATAATGACATTTTCATACTGGTCGGTCTGATTCCTGAAAAATCCCCTAACTGCAGAATCTCCTTCTTTACTGATTGATATAAATTCATTGACGCGAAGATCGTATCTCATGAAATTATCTTCTCCAGTATTCACCGTTCTACAAAGTGCATATGTTACCAACTTTCCGTTTTTTCTATATCCCACTATAATGTTTTTCTCATCTTTGAAGATTTTTTCAGCCCAATCTTTCTGTCTGTCTATTTCTCCATTGGTCTTTTTAAAGTGTTCATTAAATAATTCTGATATATCCTCTGCTTCGTTTTTTTCAAGATATTTTACATTCAATGTATTTTCGCTTTTCTTAAATCTTGATGACGGAATGTGATATTTGTAAAAGGGATTAAGAAGTCCATATCCCATTCTTTTATAAAAGTCTGGTCTGAATGGATGTAGAGCAGAACAATTTGATCCTGAGTTTTGAATAAGTTCAAGACTGTACTTCAGCATGTCATTACAAATGTGTTGTTTTTTGTTCGGTAAGTCTACTCCCACTCCACCTATTCCACCCATTTTGATTATTTTCCCTCTGAAATTCATAAGAAAATTGATTATTAAAACTCTTCCAACTATTTTTTCCTTTTCATCATAAGCTCCAATGCATTTAATTCTTTTTTTGTTTATACTTTCTGTCATTCTTTCAATAGCTTTATCAAATTCTTCAGATTTTATTGCAAATCTTGGATAAACTCTGTTGCCCAATTTTATGTACTCCAGTAAATCCTCGTTTTTCACTTCTCGAATGTGATATTTCATATGTTCTTCCTCCAAAATAAATTTCTAAATGTAAAATTACATTTTAGTTTATTTCTTATTTTCAGCTCATTAAACAGTTGATTAAAAAAATTTTAATTTCTCCACTAAAGAAAAACAGATAATATATTTTATAATCAATCCTCAATGAATTCAACTTTATTCTAAGTTATCTTTTAATCCATTCTCCTGAAAATATTTAAATTTAAGCTAGTAAAGTACTTATTTGAAATATTAATCTGTCAATAATTATATTTTCCATTTAGCAAATCACTCATTAATTTTGACATTTCATCTGGAGATTCAATCATACCGTTCTCAAACCAACTTATTACAAGCTGGGCACACCCTCTTGATGTAAATGCATATACATGCTTAATTATATTTTCAGTTAATTCGTTGTCTTCATCTTTAAGAATTTGATTTGAATATTTAAATATTCTGTCAAACATATTATCAATAGCTCTTATCGATTCTTTGTTGAGAAAAAGGAGTCTGTATTTTTCCTCACTTTTCAATATTTTGCCGAATATTGTTTTGAAAAATTGTTCCTGATTTACCTTTGATATGTTTTCAACGCTTATATCCTGCATTATGTCATGCACAATTTCATCTTCAAGTTTTTCAACCAGCTCAAATATATCCCTGTAATGATTATAAAAGGTACTTCTATTTATATCAGCTAAACTGCATAATTCTTTGACGGTTATTGCTTCTATTTTCTTCTTTCTTAGTAATTCAAATAGACTATCTCTGATGACTCTGTTAGTATATTTAACCTTTCTATTGTATTTCACTAAATCTCTCCCCTTAATTTTTTTTTGGAAATTTTTGTAAAAATATTATTAACAACTCAACACTTTTATCTCCTGTGTTGTTGATCCAACATTACATAGAATATTGTTTGTTGGTTATTTTCATACAATTTATTATACTGGACTTATGATTATAAAACAACACTTGTTGCTTTAAAAGGAGAAAAAGAATGATCTATAAAAAAACTGTCTTTATAACTGGTGGAACAGGTACGATGGGATCTGAAACAGTTAAGGAATTTCTAAAAAGAAATGATAGATTTGAGATAAGATTGTTGGTTCTAGATAATAAAAGCGAACATAAGAAAGTTGCAAAATATAAAAATAACCCCGATGTTGAAATAATCTTTGGGAACATGAAGGACAGAAAAGTAATAGAAACATGTGTTGAAGGAGCAGACTTTGTTCTTCATATAGGAGCTCTGGTTTCACCGATGGCTGATGAATTTCCCAAAGAATGTATGAAAGCAAATTATGGATCTACCCTTAATATTATCAATGCAATCAAAAAACAGAATAATTCAGACGAAATTGGCTTTGCTTTTATTGGAACAGTTGGAGAAACAGGATGTAGACTGCCTCCTATTCACTGGGGAAGATGTGGAGATCCACTTAAAGTATCCATGTTTGATTATTACAGCGTATCTAAGGTTGCAGCTGAAAGAGCTGTTATTGAATCAGGTCTGAAAAAATGGGTATGTCTGCGCCAAACTGGCATGCTTCCCTTTAATGAAAAGGGAAAGGGTGATCCAATAATTTTTCATCAGAACTTAAACAATGTTTTTGAGTGGGTAACTGCTCAGGAATCGGGAAGGCTTATGGCTAATATATGTGAAGATTGGATGTTTGATTCCCTTTGGAGAAACGTTTACAATATTGGTGGGGGAGAAAAATGGAGATTCACATTTTCTGAATTCATTCAAAGATACTTTAAAGCATATGGAGTGAATTATAAAGATATTTTAGATCCCAGAGACATCGCTCTGTTCAACTTTCACGGCCAATGGTTTACAGACTCAGATAAATTAAATGATATTACTAATTTCAGATTTTTGAACCCTGACGAATTTTTCTCAATGCAAAAAGATATAATCAACTCTTCGGCAGCAGTAAAGTTTATGAAAGCGTTTTTAAATACAACTAAGGTAATAAAAAAAGTATTGAATTCAGGAAAGTATAAGGAAAGAGGAACTTCCTGGATGATAAAAAACAATAAAAATGAATGGATAAAAGCGTTCTTTGGAACTACTCAAAAGAAAAACAATATTAAAAGTTGGGAAGATGGATACAAATTGATAAATCCATCCAATTACCCTTCTTTTCTCGCTCATGGCTACGATGAAACAAAACCAGTGAACGAACTTTCTATTGAAGATATGAAAGGAGCCGCTGAATTCAGAGGGGGAAAATGTGTTTCAAATAAAATGATAAATGGAAATATGTACACTCCTCTAAAATGGAAATGTCATAACGGACATATATTTGAAGCAACTCCTTTTCTCGTTTTAAAAGCTGGTCATTGGTGCCCGATTTGCGAAAAGAAATCCTGGAATTTTGCTGAAATCGCTAAGTATAATAAATTTTTTGCTCAGGTATGGAATCCTCTTCACTCAGAAGAAGATGAAGTTTATGTAAAAAAAGAAGTGAATGAAGATATTGTTTTAAATGAATTGTGCTTCAAAACATAAATTTTTTTAATTTAATTATTCTATCCTTTTAAAAACCCAATATTGATTTTTTTATGATATGACTTCCCTTATATTTACCTTTTCATCTTGCTCTGGGAGCGTCGAGCGGTTTTGGGCGAATGGAAGTTTCACCTGGAAATCTT
>CAZGZM010000018.1:0-7460 GCA_964529955.1 uncultured Thermotogaceae bacterium | reverse complement strand
TTCCCTTATATTTAGTAGTATAATATATATAGTTTTGTAATAACTCTAAAAATAAGTAATTCTCCGGGAGGTACGTTATGGGAAAATCAATTATAATTATTGGAACAGGAATTGGTGGACTTTCCACAGGTGTTTATGCCAGACATTGCGGTATGTATGCAAATATTTATGAAATGCACAACCTGCCAGGTGGACAATGTACTTCATGGAAAAGAAATGGTTATATTTTTGATGGAAGCATACATCATCTGGCAGGGTGTAAAGAGGGTACTCTTTTGTATAATGTCTGGGAAGAGCTCGGAGCAATGCCCTCAAAATGTATTTTCCCTGAAGAAATGGCCTCAATTGAGGATCTTAAAGGAAATAAATTCACTGCTTATTATGATTTGAATAAGTTAAAAAAAGAAATGACTAGAATAGCTCCTGAAGATGAAGAAATCATTGATGATTACCTAAATGGAATTAAAAAATTTAGAAACCTCGATATACTTGAAGTTGGATTTTGGAATTTAGGAAGATGGATAAAAAACATCTTTAAATTTTTAAGAATTAATAAATGGACAAAAATTAGTATAGAAGAATACGCCCAAAGATTTAAAAACCCCGTTATGAAAAGATTTTTCTCTTCAATTCAATATAATTGGAAGGATGTTCCTATGATCCTTCATTTAAATATGATGGCTGCAGCAGCTCAAAAAAAATATGGTTGGTACATGGGAGGTTCCTTAGAATTTTCAAAGGCAATTGAAAATAAGTTCCTTCAGTTGGGTGGGAAAATTCATTATGACACAAAAATTGTCAAAATAATTACAGAAAAGGGCAAAGCTGTTGGTGTTAAGCTGGAGAATGGAGAAGAACATTTTGCTGATTATGTAGTTTCAAACGCATTCGATTATGAAACAATTGTCGAGCTTCTAAATGAAGAGTTCATGGATGAAAAAATGAAAGAAAAGTATAATAATCCTGGAGAGGAAATGAGAATGGGAATTCATGTTTCCTTTGGAATAAATAGAGATATTTCAAAGGAACCTCATACTATTCACCTCTTTTTAAATGCCCCCATAGAAATTACCGGTAAAAAAATCGATTGTTTGAGCATAGAACTTTATGGATTCGATCCATCGATGGCACCTGAGAATAAAGGAGTTATTAAAATTCTATATGATACAGAATATTCTTACTGGAAAGATTTATATGTCGACAAAGAAAAATATAGGGAAGAAAAGAAGAAAATATCAGATATTTCTCTTGACGCTCTTGAAAAAAGATTTAAAGGAATCAAGGATCAAGTTGAAGTTGTTGATATTGCTACGCCAATGACCACAGAGAGATTTACAGGGAATGGCAGACCTTACGGACAAAATATAGATATGAATGGGAAAGAAATGATGAATATGATGCTTAACAAGCCAAAAAAATTAGAGAGTCTTGATAATTTCTTCATGGTAGGACAGTCTTATGGAGGCGCTGGAATTCCCGGATGTGCTGGAATGGGTAGAAATATCATAAAAAAAATTTGTAAAAGACAGGAAATTAAATTTAAAAAAACTCTCCCCAAATAGGGGAGAGTTAAAGTGAAAGGTTTTTGCTAGTAGTTCTTTTAGTTTTATTCAGGTATTATAACTGAATCAATAACGTGGATGATTCCATTTGCTGCTTCTATGTCTGTCATGATTACTACTGCATTGTCTATCATTACGTTGTCTCCTACCATGATTTTTGCTGTGCTTCCATTGAGCATTTCTGCTTCTCTTAAATTAATTACATCTCTCGCTCTTACTTCTCCTGCTACTACATGGTATAGAAGTATATTTGTAAGTGTGTCTATGTCATCTAGTAATGCTTCTACTGTTCCTGCTGGTAGTTTTGCAAATGCTTCGTCTGTTGGTGCGAATACTGTAAATGGTCCTTCTCCCATCAATGCTTCATCTAATCCAGCTGCTACTACTGCTGCCACTAATGTATTGAAGATTCCTGCATCTGCTGCTATTTCTGGTATTGTTCTTGTCTCTGGAAGTATTACGCTATCTATTAAGTGGATTACTCCATTCTCTGCTACTATGTCTGTTGCTATGATCTTTGCATTATCTACGTATGCCATTCCTTCCATTAGTCTTATATCTAAATCCTGTCCCTGTAATGATGGTAATGTTTTCTTCATTAATACGTCTTCTGCTTTGTATTCTCCTGCTACTACGTGGTAAAGAAGTACTTCTGCTAACGCTGCTGGATCTGCTAGTAATGCTTCTACTGTTCCGGCTGGTAAACTATTGAATGCTTCGTCTGTTGGTGCGAATACTGTGAATGGTCCTTCACCTTGTAATGCCTCTACTAATCCTGCTGCTGCTACTGCCTGTGCAAGTACATTTGTCAATCCTGATCCTACTGCTATATCTACTATGCTTGGTTTTTCAGGTGGTAATAATACTGTGTCTATTACATGTATTACTCCATTTGCTGCCATGATATCTGCTCCGATTAGTTTCGCATTTCCTATCATTTCTCCTTCACATTCTATTGCTACTGGTAAGTCGCTTCCCTCTAGTGTTGTGAAGTATGCTCTTGCTACTACCTGATCTGACTTGTATTCTCCTGCTACTACGTGATATAACAATACGTTTGTTAGTGCTTCTTTATCTGCTAATAATGCTTCCAGAGTTCCCTCTGGGAGTTTAGCAAAGGCATCATTTGTTGGTGCAAATACTGTAAATGGTCCCTCTCCCTGTAATGCTTCTACTAAATCTGCTTCCTGTAATGCTGTTACTAATGTTGAAAAGTTTTCATTCCCCACTGCTATGTCTACTATTGTTTCATGTCCTGCTGCCACCATTACTCCTACAAACGCTATTAATATACTAAACACTAAAATAAATTTTTTCATAACCCTACCTCCTAATTTTTTTTAATTATTCTTTAAGAATAACTTTTTACTTTTTTCAAAATTGTCCAATTACAATTTTTTTCTTTCTTTTATTATTTCGATTCTTTCATTTTTTTTAGAGACCTTACTAAATGTTTCGTCTGTTAATGTACACTAATATTATCGGAATTAATTATAAATGTCAATATCTTGAATCGTTCTAAAATTAAATATATATTAAATAAAATTTAAAACAAAGTAACTATAATAAATGTTCTTTTATAACTACAAATGTAAGCCTCATTATAAAAAGATTATAGAAAACATACAATTTTTAATTCATACCCAGGGTAGGTATTTGTTGTTTGTTTAGTTATGGAAACTACTTTGGCTTTTAGAAATTTATTTTTTAATTTTATTCAGGACAGCTTTAAACCTAATGAAAATGACTCTTCGAAGGATATAATATTTTATATCAACAAAATCTAGGAGACTAAATATGCATAAAAGAATTTTAATTTTCTTTATATTGATCATCAATTTATTTCTACTTGGAATCGACAGTGAAACAAATACTAAAGATTTATCTGAAAATATTTCGACCTACTCAGCCATAAATCTAAAATCAGATTTTCAGCAATGTTATGACTTAATTAAAAGATATCATCCTGACCCTTTTGCATACATATCAGAGGAATCCCTTGATAAAATATTTTATGAGTTAAAAAATGAAATTCTCGATGATATGAACAGTCTGGAATTTAACAAACTTCTCACTTCCTTTATATCAAATGTAGGGGATGGTCATATATTCATTGGAATGTCTGAGAAAGAACTGCAGATTATTCTTGGTGAATCTCAGCTTATTCCGCTGAATATAAAAATTATTTCAAACGAAATGTACATTTCTGATTCCTTTAATTCTGATTTATTAGGGTGCAAAATCACAAGCATTAATAGTCTTAAAAACAATTTAATCCTTGAGAGTATTATGAAACATCTAAACTCTGACGGAAACAAAAAATGGTCTAAATATAATCTTATAGAAAGTAATTTCCCACTATTCTTCATGTTATATATTGGTTCATTTGATAAATATTCCATTGAATATCTAGACTTAGAAGGAAAATCACAATTTGTTGTTCTAGAAAGTATAAATATTACCCAAATAGAAGAATATGGAAGAACCCTTCCTAATGTTACTCCACTTAACTATATAGAATATTCCGAGGACAGTACGGCATATTTAAAAATAGGTAGTTTTAATTATTATGGTCCAGAAACAGCTATATTTAAAGAATATGTTGATGAAAGTTTCCAAAAATTATTTGATAGCAATTTTAAAAACCTCATAATTGATTTACGAGGAAATGGAGGAGGAGATCCCTACGCAAGCACGCATCTTTTATCATATTTAATGAACAAGGAATATCAGTACTTTGCAAAAATATATCCAGGTTATTATACTTTGGGGAAATTAATATCTCCTCATGAAGAAACATTTAAAGGAAACTTATACTTATTAATTGACGGGGGGTGTTTTTCAACTACCGGTCACTTTCTTTCTATATTAAAAAATTATAAAATAGGAACCCTAATAGGATCACCCTCAGGAGGCACTTATTTTTGCAATGATAACAGCAAAGATTATCATTTATCAAATACTGATTTTCGATTCCATCTTCCAAACTCTTCGTTTTTCACAGCTGTTGAAGGTTTTGAGAAGGGAATAGGAATACAACCAGATTTCTTTATCCAAACCAAACCAGGTGATTTAAAAACAAAGGAAGATTCTGTTTTAAATTTTGTTTTCAATATAATTTCAGAACCAGATAAATAAACGATTCATCTCTATTAAAATAATTATTTTTCTTTATTTTTTTTGCTGAACTTTTTTGAATATACATCAGGTACAAATGTCTGATCAGTTATTGGAGGTCTGATATAGTTCCTGTCAATCTTTCTTGGATGAAGCTTGATTTTCTTTAAATCAAGCTCTTCATAATCTATTTGACTGAGAAAGTGATGAATACAATTCAATCTTGCTAATTTCTTTACATCGGCATTCACAACGTACCAGGGAGACTGCTTAGTATCGGTATATCTGAACATTTCATCTTTAGCTTTTGAATACTCAACCCACTTATTTCTTGCCTCTAAATCCATCGGACTGAGTTTCCATCTTTTAGTTGGATCATTTAATCTATCCTGGAATCTTTTTTCCTGAACCTCATCGCTGACAGAAAACCAATATTTTATCAATTTAATATCTGATCTCATCAGCATTCTTTCAAATTCAGGGCAGGTTCTAAGAAATTCTCTGTATTGCTTTTCAGTACAGAATTCCATTACCCTTTCAACTCCAGCTCTGTTATACCAGCTTCTATCAAATAGAACAATTTCACCCCCTGCAGGAAGATGAGAAACATACCTTTGAAAATACCATTGCGTTTTTTCTTTGTCTGAAGCAATACCAAGAGCAACTACTCTACAAATCCTGGGATTGAGTTTCTCTGTTATTCTTTTTATTACTCCGCCCTTTCCAGCAGCATCTCTTCCTTCAAAAATCACAACGATTTTTTTCTGCTTATCCTTCACCCATTCCTGAATTTGTACAAGTTCCACTTGAAGTTTATTTAACTCTCTTTCATAATCTGAATTTTTTATCTTCATTTTCAGAGATCCTCCTGGACATTTTTTTGTTTTCTTCAACTTCGATAAAATATTTTATCATATATTAATAACTCATTAAAAATAATTATGCTTTAATACCCATATATAATTTAAAAAACAAATTTGTTCTAATAAAAAGAGTTATACTAATATTATAAATTGAAAAAGATATGAGAAGGAGAATAAAATGAAAATTGTTGTACTGAATGGAAGTCCAAAGGGAGATTTAAGCGTTTCGCTGCACTATGCATTATATCTTGAAAAACACTTTCCTGAAGATGCTTTCGATTTTTTTAACATCAGCAAGGATATAAAAATTATAGAAAAAAATGAGAATTATTTAAATAAAATTTTAGATAAAATCGAAGATGCAGATTTAATCCTCTGGGTTTATCCTGTTTATACCTCTCTGGTTCCGTATCAATTGATGCGTTTTATTGAAATGCTATTTAAAAATCAAAGAAAAGAAATTCTCCTTAATAAATTCACAGCTCAAATATCAACATCTAAGCATTTTTTTGATAACACTGCACATTGTTATATTCATGAGATTTCTGAATCCCTGAAAATGAAATATATAATAGGACACACAGCGGATATGGATGATTTATTAAGCGAAGAAGGAAGAAAGCAATTAATTGATTATTTTTATGAAGTTAAAACAGTCATTTCGAATAATGAAACGATTACAAAAAAATACAATGAATCACTAATCTCAAATCCACATTATGAAGGTTTAAAAAAAGCAAAAATTAAACTCAAATCAAATTATAAAATAGTCCTGCTTTATAATGGGAAATCTTCCAGTGAAAATTTGATGAATATGACTGAAACTTATGAAAACCATTTGGAATATGAGATAGATAAAATTGATTTATCAAAGATAAAAATCATTGGTGGTTGTATGGGTTGTGTAAAATGTGCTTTTACAGGCCATTGTATATATAATGATGATTTTGAAAGTTTTCATAGGGATAAATTTGCTTCAGCAGATATGATTATCTATGCTTCCGATATTAGAAATCATTGGATGGACCCCATATTCAAACTTCTAAT
Source organism: uncultured Thermotogaceae bacterium (assembly GCA_964529955.1). Lineage (GTDB taxonomy): Bacteria > Thermotogota > Thermotogae > Petrotogales > Kosmotogaceae > JASGMR01. Next base: position 871 of record CAZGZM010000018.1, on the reverse strand, counting down.
TGATAGATCCTTTTATAATGGACATAGAATAAGTTTTGCGGGAAAGGGTGTAGCATATATTCTTTCAGGCTCTCTAAAAAACGAACCAAATTTAGATACAGTAATAAATGGGAGAGCTGAAGTGGCAAAAATGTATCTAGTTGATACTGTAACTGACGAAAATTCTCTCGATATTACGACTAGAAAATTAAGTGATTTGTGTTTAAAAACTAAGAGGTTCTTAGAGCAAAGACCCACAAGATCTCCTTCATTTCTTGGTATTGGCGGCATGAAAATTTTTCGAGATCTAGTTTATGAAATGCGGAATATAATGATTGAAGATCATAAATTTTATAAAAAAGAAAAATTATACGATTTTCCAAAAAAGAAAATTTTGCTTAATGGAATAACTTATCTACCAATGAAAATGTTGAAAACAGAAAAAAATTTTAAAAAAATTTCTCCAAAACTTTCCTCTTTGATGATATCCAGATATAAAAAAATACTTGAAGAAAAGTAGTTGCATTAACTTAATATAAATTATATTTATTTATTTTAATTTAAAACATTATACTTTTTTCTTGGAAATGAACATAAAAAATGCTAATATTTACTAACTACTAAAAGAGAGGTGAATATTAGTGAAAAGACTGATTTTTTTTATTGTTTTAGCCTTTACGTTGGCTATGTTATTCGTAAGTTGTACACCAACACCTACACCAACACCTACACCAGTAGATATTAGAGGAACCTGGGTTATAAGAGAAACAACTTCTGATATGGATGTTCCGGTATTCTTACCTTTTGAAATTAATGATCAAAACGTAGATACTGGAGACGCAACCGGCCTAGTATTTGACGCAAATGATATTGAAACAAAATTAGGTTTAGC
>CAZGZM010000017.1:4751-17628 GCA_964529955.1 uncultured Thermotogaceae bacterium | reverse complement strand
ATGAACTGTGCAAAGCAATACTTGCAACCCATAGTACAACCAATATAAGGATTTATGGTATAGTATGAAACGGGTATCTTTGTTTTTGAAATTGCTTTTTTGGCATAAATTTCATAAAACATATCTTATTATAATAAATTTCTTTTATGATGTTGTTAAAAATAAAATTCCATTATTATCTTTTTTGAGAGGTGATTCAATGAGCGATTATGTACTGAAAGTTATTGATTTAAAGAAAAGGTATGGAGACATACAGGCTGTTGATGGGATATCCTTTGAAGTAAAAAAGGGAAATGTACTAGCAATACTGGGGCCTAATGGAGCTGGTAAAAGTACTACTGTTGAAATGATTGAAGGTTTAAGAAAAAAAGATTCTGGAGAAATAGAGTATTTTGGAGAAAAACCCCTTCATATCACAAAGGACATTAAAGAGCGAATAGGTATTCAATTACAAAAATCAGCCTTTTTAGAAAATTTAACTGTAAAGGAAACGCTTGATTTTTTTGGAGGCCTTTATAAAAAATCGTTAAAAAGTTCTGAACTTATAAATATGATGTCCCTTGGAGAAAAGCAAAAGAACAAGGTGAAAAATCTTTCAGGAGGACAGCTTCAAAGACTTGCTGTTGCAGTTTCAATTGTAAATGATCCTGATATTGTATTCTTGGATGAACCAACAACCGGACTCGATCCTCAAGCAAGAAGAATGTTATGGGAAAAAATTCAAAATCTAAAGAGTCAGGGTAAAACTGTTTTACTTACAACGCATTATATGGAAGAAGCGGAAGAGTTAGCAGATGAAATTATTATCTTTGATCATGGAAAAATAATCGCAAGAGGGTCTCTTCAAGAATTATTGGATTCCGTTAGTAAGGGAAAATATGTAGAATTCAGTCTTGATAAAGTAGAGGGAATTCCTGAAACTCTTAAAAAACTGGAAGGATTTAAAAAGCTTGATGAAAACAGATATTCTCTTCCAACAGAAGATGTCGAAAGAACGCTTTCAATAATATTTAATATTTCACATAAAGAGAATTTTTACATTGAAAAGATATCCATTAGAAAAATGAATTTAGAAGATGTTTTTCTAGTTCTTACTGGAAGATCTTTAAGAGACTAGGTGATTTAATGAAAAAATTCATTACGTTTTTATCAGGTTTAATTAAAGATGATTTCCGGGATTTTCAAGCGGTTTTCTGGTCTATAGTTTTTCCTGTAATTCTTTATATAATATTTTCTTCTATTTTTGGAGGTTTATCAGAAGGAGATTTCAAAGTAAGAATGGGTTTGATTCAGGAGGAAGAATTAACAGGCTTGGGAACTATATTGGATACGGTGCTTACAGGTGTAAGTGGTAAAAATGGACCATTTGTTATTACTGAGTACAAAGATATAGATGAAGCTATAAATCAGTTGAAAAAGGAAAATCAAGATGTAATATTAGAGATTCCTCGGGGAACAAGTGCCAAGATCACTTCGGGTATTGTTATACAAAATTCTCAAATTGGAGCAGCAAATTTAAATGTTTATTATTTTGGAGGAAAACAGTTTTCAGAAATATCTAAAAATATAGTAACTCAAGTGATTAACGGAGTTAATACTGAAATAGAAAAAAGACAGAACAGCGATTTCAAAGATTATGAAATACAGTTACAACCAGTAAGTTCAGAGGGACAGCAATTCAGTTATGACGTTTATTATTTTTTGAGTGTACTTCTTATGTCATATATTATTGTTTCTGTTTTCAATATGCCTATAGGATTGCTTCAAGCTAAGGAAAAGGGAACCAATAAAAAGTTTTTCTCTGCACCTATATCACCGGGTTTTTATTTTTCTGCATACCTTTTAAAAACAGTTTTAGTTGGTTTGCTATCAACTTCTTTAGTTTATTTATATGCGATTTTCATAAGAGGAATAGATACTTCAATAATTTTTACCCCTCAATTAATAGGAGTACTTTTTCTTTCATTATCTGTCATGCTGAGTATTGGAATGATGATGTCGGTTTTAGTAAAAAAATTATCTACTTTGTTCGCAATTTCTCAAATCATGAATTATATTTTTATGTTTTTAGGTGGATTATGGTTTCCTGTTATTTCTTTTCCGTGGGCAATCAGATGGATAACATACATTCTTCCTACAACATATTTATTAGAAATGATGAGAAGATTAATAGGAATAACAACAATACAGATGGATTTTTCAAATTTATTTTTAGTTCCTTTAATATGGTTTACAGCTGCAGTTTTGATTTTCTTTATTAATTTTAAAAGGGTGATGGGTTATGAGTAAGAAGAAACAATTTAGGGCGATTTTCAAAGCCTTTGCTATTGAATCGTTAAGAAATAAACTTGAAGTATTTTTTACTATATTTTTCCCTATTATATTTTTAATAATATTTGGGACACTTTATGGGGGAAATACCTTTGTTGAAAATACACCGGATATGGGAATTGGAGTATATTTAACAGAATATTCCTCTGATTTGGAAAATAATCTAAAGGAGAATCTTCCTTATTATGTTATTATGTATACCGATTTGGATTCTTTGGATGGAGCTATAAAAAATGGAGATGTTACTGCCGGAGTAGTTATTTCAAGTGAAAAAGTAAGTGTCCTGTATGTTGAAGGTGATATGCAAAAGAACAGTGACATGAACATGATGGCGGGTATTGTTGAAAATGTTGTTGAAAAAGCGGTAAATGATTTTACAGATATTATTGAAGTTGTTGAAATACCCCAGGGAATCAGTGGAAAGATAGCTACTGATTTTGATTACCTTCTTTCAGGTATCATAGCTCTGTCAATTTTAAATGCTGGGATGTTTTCAATAATGAATTTATTTGGAAGGTATCAGGAAAAGGGTGTCCTCAGTAGAATTTCTGTAACACCAATAAATCCATCCACTTTTTTGTTATCCAGTACACTAGTTAGATTATTGATGAGTTATATATCTGTTGCGTTGGTTATGTTTCTAAGCTTTGCATTTTTTAATGCTCAACTTCAGATCAATTGGATTATGTTTACATTAGTCGTTTTAACATCAACAATAGCTATGATGGGTTTTGGAATATTTTTGCTCTTAATATTCAAAAAACCCGAAAATGCAGAAACAGCAGGAAGTATTTTGATGACATTTATGATGTTTATATCAGGGATATTCTTTCCTGAAAATATGCTTCCAGAATTTTTTAAAGTTGTAGGTTATTTTTTACCATTAAAATATACCGGGATTCTTATAAGATATTCCTCCGGAATAGCTGATATTTCCTTTGGACTTTTTGTTTTAATAAATGCTGTTTTTGTTATTTTGGGACTTATGCTTGTAGCACTAACTGCGAAGAAATTCTTATCAACGACATAGAAAAGAGGGGGATTTAAAAATCCCCTTTTTTACTCTCCATAATAAGCTATGTAATGATCAAATCTATAGAAATTTTCATTATTAAATACTGATATAGCACTTTTAAAATCATCCGAGAATAATGCGTAATATTTTCCTGGTTCTAATTCTAAGGATTCATATAATTTCAATCCATTTTCTAAAGTTTCTAAAGTTTTCTTTTCATTTATCTCAAATTTAAAAGTTTCATAATTTCCTCCAGAAAGATCACTTTCAACCTCGAATTTTCCATCCAAAAATGAAGAAAATAATTCAGGATTTTCAGCAATAGTTATTTTAAGGATGGTTTCTTCGTAGCCTTCTTTGGTGCAGTCTTTCCATATTTTTACTTCACCTATACCAGTTTCAGAGGGACTTACCTGGAAATATCTTTTATATGTGTTGAAATTAATTTGCTCCCAATCAGTATAACCAGTTACCTGTAGATTTTCAAATTCAAAGTGGTAATCATCCATTGAATCAAGGGTGCATTTATTGTGATCTTTAATTACGGTTACTTCAAATACTTCCAGGTTTCCCAGTTTACCGGAAATTGATGATGGTTCAAAGGACATATTACACGATAATCCAATTGAAGATAATAAGGTAACTGAGATTAAAATTAATAAATATTTTTTCACCTTTTTCCTCCTTTTATTTTTAAACAATTTTTTGGACATTTTTCAATACATTTTCCGCACATTATACATTCTGCTTTGCTCTCTCCAGGTGAACACATAGCTCCTTGAGGACAAGCTTTAACACATAATCCGCAATCAATACATTCTTTATCTTTGAATAATCTAAAAATCGATATTTTAGAAATTAAACCCATCAATGCTCCATAGGGACAAATGTATCTACAAAAAAATCTATTTGAAAATATTGAAACAAGAGCAAATATTATTGTTATTATCATTGGTACTAGAAGAAATGAAAAATTGAAAATAGTTTTAAATGGTGCTTCGAATCCAAATTCTGAACCAATTATAATTGATACTGTAGGTAATGCAATCAGTAGAATGTACTTAATATATTTAAGATACTTATCAACTTTCTCTGGTATTTTTATATTTTTTATGTTAATTAATTCTTGAATTGCGCCATATGGGCAAACATAGCCACAATAGACTCTTCCAAAAAGGAAAGTAATGACCAGAGGTATTAAAAATAACAACAAATATGCTGTTTCATATCTGAAAATTAAATTTTGGATAGTCATTGAAGGACATAAAAAGCCTCCCATCAAAAATCCTAGAATTACTGTAGATGTTATTAAAAAAGGTAATCTGTATTTGAACTTCCTTTTCCATGCAATGAATATTGCTACAGAAGAAAATATCATCACAAGGATAATTTTAATTGATAAATTTTCTGTAAAATAAGGTTTTGATTGAGTTTCGCTTTGTTCTTCCTTTAAAGAAGAAGAGAAAGAATCGTTGAAACCAATAAATTTATTAAAACTGGTATCAGTCTTTCCGTTTTCATCATCAGTATCTATAGATGCTACTTCATCAGTGGTATTTGTTCCAATAAATCCAAAGGATTTTGTTTCTCCTGGAAGTTCATTAGATGCATAATAAAATACGTATAAAAATAAATAAACAATAATTAACAACCGAATTCTCTTTTTCATAGAGTACCCCTTTATAATAATCTTTAAAAGAGTTTATCAATAAAACCTTAAAAATAGCTTAAAACCAAACGGGGGTAAAGTATAAATTTTGTTAAGAATTATTCTCTTCACTAATTAAAGATACTTCATATGGTCTTAGTTCTCCAAACATTACACCCTCTGTGATTGCAGCAGGAGCATTATTCATTATTTTATGAGCTTCATCGTAATTCTTAGCTTGGATATTACTATACCTCAAGGATCTATGTCAGAGTTTTTGCTAGAAAGTATCAGTTGCCTGTTTTCTTTCATTTGCAAAAATCTTTAAAAATGATTTGAAATGATTTTTTATCACTTTCAGTCCAGTTATTATCATCAATCAATCTTTCAGTAAGATTTAAAAATAAATAAACTGCATTTATACTTCCTAAAAAATTATGTTAAAAAAATATATGCTTACAATAGAAATTATCACTACAAAAGTAGGATTTAGCCCAATATATGCAATTATAAAGCAAATCACAATGGTTAAAATAACTGTTAATAAGTTTTCTGAAGATTCAAAAACTGAGGGAAATATTAAAGCCCCAAGAATTGCATATGGAATAAATGATAGAAATCTGTTTAATTTTTTTGGGAGCTTAATGTCTTTCATAAATAGCATTGGTATTAATCTGGGAATAAAGGTAACTAACATCATACCTATAGCAATAAAAATAAGTTCAGCTTTCATTAACTTCCTCCTTGAAAAGTAAAACTCCAGTTACAGAAGAGATAATAGTAGCTATTACAATACTCCAGCCAATAGATACTCCAGGGAATATAAATCTGATTATTATATGTAGCCCTGCACTTAAAATTGATATTGAAGCGATTTTGATAGATTTCTTAGCAGCTGGTATCAACAAGGCAATGAACATGGCATAAAGCGAGAAATTCATAGCCAGAGCAAGGGATTCAGGAATTATATTACCAATAGATATTCCTATTATGGTACCGAAAACCCAAGAAGTATATGCTATTGTATTAACTCCAATGATAAATTTATAATTCATACGATTTGCATTTTGAAATGAAAGGAGCGAAAAAGTTTCATCCGTAATTCCAAATGCAATTATTGAACGATAGAATAAAGGAGTTTTTTGATCAACTCTCTTTTCTAATGAAGCGCTCATGAGTAAATGCCTGATATTTACCATAAAAGTAGTGAATATTATTTCAAAGGGTGATGCACCTATACCTAGAAGACCAATTCCAATGAATTGACTTGCTCCAGCAAAAACTATTATTGAAAGTAAAAGGATTACAAATCCAGGAATATCAAAGGACATTCCAAGCAATCCATATGCTATAGCAATGGGTATATACCCTAAGCAAACAGGCAACCCAACTATTATTCCTCTTTTAAATGTCATAAATACTCCTAATTATCAATTTTAATGATTATCTCATAATTCGCTTTTTTTTAAAACCCCATATTTTGTTAAATATTGTAAAATATAACTACTAAGGGGGTATTAAATGAAAAAATTCTTATTTTTGTTTTTGATTCTTGTTTTAATTAGTTTGAGTTTTGCTCAGAATGTAATTAATGTTGGAAATGATAAAGAGTTTACTTCAATAAAAGATGCATTGGAATTTGCTTCTGAAGGAGATAAAATTCTTGTTTATGAAGGAATTTATAAAGATAATATAGAAATTTATAAGTCTATAGATTTAGAGGGTGTAGGAAATGTAACCTTTATGAAAGAAGATGAGAAAAAACCTTCTATAAAAATTAAGGGTGAATTTGATATAAAAATAATGAATATTTACTTTGAAGCGGAAAGCACTATTCTTAAGAGCACTTTTGCAAATTTGTCTATTGATAACTGTGAGTTTAAAACTGCTAGTATTGCATTGTCTACGAATGGAGGAAATATTGAGATTCAAAATTCAATTTTTAAAGGTTTATCCAATGATTTTAAAGAAAGAGATACCTTCAATGGAAATGGGATATTCTGTATGTATTCTGATAAAGTCAGAGTAACAAATTGTTTTTTTGAAAGTAATGGTACAGGCATTTATGCATACGAAATAGTTAACCTATTTCTTGAAAAAAATATTTTGAAAAACAATTTAACAGGTATTTTTTTGATTGGAATTGATTTTGGAGACGTCGTGGAAAATTACTTTGAAATGAATACTGTTGGAATAGAAATGGCTTCTGATTCTGTGATTCAAATGGATTATAACAATTTTTCAAAATCAGTAAAGTATGATCTGGTCCTTTCGGAATATGATTGCACTGTTTGTGAAAATTGTGATACAATTCCCTTTGTAGGTCAACTTGATGCTAAAGGAAATGTTTCAGACCAGAAACTTTTCTGTCCTGACTATGAAGTTCTTAAGACTATTTTTTCAGAGGAAGGTGGAAGTTAGGTTTCAATTTTAGCAATAACTCTTGCAATTGAAGAATCAGCAACAATATTTAATGGAAGAGCGATTATTTCAAACTTATTTACTCCTACAAGAGTGTCAAGATTTGTTAGATTTTCTATTATAAATATACTGTTTGCAAATAGCTTTTTATGTACTGGAAAGGGAAATTTGTCAGGTGAAGAACAGTCCATTCCTAACATTTTAATATTTTTTTGAATTAAAACACTTAAAAACTCATCTGATATATCTGGAGTGTAGTCGAAATATTCTTCAGTTCCAAATAAAGAAGATTTGTTTGTATAGAGCAAAACTATAGAATTATCATCAATTTTATTGTATGTTTCTCTTTTTTTATCTGATTTATTCAATCTGTCTATATTTATAAGAACTCCTTTTCCGATAAATGAACCAACAGGATATTCATATATATATTTGGGGTTTTCTGTAAGATGCATTGGTGAATCTATGTGCGTACCTGTGTGCATTCCAGTAGTTAAAAGATAATTATTATATGAATCCCTTTGAAGATACTTCGATTTTTTCAAGGAAGTATCATTATCTCCCGGATAAGCTTTCAATTTATCTTCAATTAATCTGGAAAGGTCAATATATTTAATCATTACATTCCTCCAACACGTTTTTCTAATTTTATAAGTTTCACTACATAATTCATTTTCATCTATATTTGTAGTATCTATTATACAATCATACTTTAATTTTCTTATCATAGACTCGTATTTATAAATATCATTTACATTTATGATCTTCTGATAATTTCTATTATTAACTCTTTTTAATAGAACATGTTCATCACAAATAAGACCATATGATATACCTTAAATTTATCTTTATTTAGAAGAGTTTTTATTCTCTCAATTTGTTCCTCAATAGGAAATACAACGGGAACAATTGTGCTGTTTATTCCATAATGATAGGAATTATTTATACATGAAACAAAATATAATCTTGAATGAGATTCAACCATTCTCTTGATAATCTATAAGGGGTTATTCTTCCTAAAGCATCACCATCGATAAAAACAAAGTTTTTTTAAGGTTTTTAAGAAAAGTGGATTTACCAACTCCTGGAGCAGAATTAATTAAAAATACATTAATAAATCACCAGCAAATAAAAGAGACCAGTTTTTCTGGTCCCACAATAATTTATCCTTTCTTTTCGTATGGAACTCCGTCAGCTGCAGGAGCTCTGGATTTTCCGACAAAACCAGCAACAACAATAAGAGTTATAATGAACGGTAACATATTAAATAGTGGTTTAACTGTATTTGGAACAGAAATTATAGAACTACTCTGCAACTGCAAATTCATAGCTTCTGCAGCTCCAAAAAGGAGAGAAGCAAATAAAGCACCAACCGGATTCCAATTACCCAATATCATCGCAGCAAGAGCTATAAATCCTCTACCATGAATCATATTTTCTCCAAAACTTCCCAATTCTCCTACTGCCAGGAAAGCTCCGCCAAGACTGGCAAATGTAGAACCAGCAAGCACACCAAAATACCTTGTTCCAGAAACATTTATTCCCAGTGTATCAGCAGCTTCTGGATTTTCGCCTACAGCGGCTATTCTTAATCCAAGTGGAGTTCTATAAAATAGAATCCATGAAAATAGTACTGAGAATAAAGCTAGATAAACAAATGGGCTTAAATCATAGAAAATTTCTCCAAAGAAGGGAACATCCTTTAAAAAATCTAATTTTATATTTTGAATTCTTCCAATGTAATCTGTTCTTCCTTCATTTCCAAATATAGGTTTCATCAAAAAACCTGTCAAACCAAGAGCGATTATGTTTATAGCAGTTGCACTTACAATCTGGTCAGCACACCATCTTATACTTGCCCATGCATGGAACCAGGTGAAACCAACTCCCGCGATAACTGCCATTATAACACCCAACCAGGGACTTCCAGTTAAATATGTGAATACTATGGAAACGAAAGCTCCCATAAGCATTATTCCTTCTAAAGCAATATTGGTAACTCCAGTTTTTTCACTGAAGGTTCCACCAATAGATGCGAAAATAAAAGGGGTTGCAGATAAAAGTGTCATCTGATAAAAAAGTGGATTCACTAAAATATTAAAAATTGCTTCTATCCAACTCATGCTGCAACACTTCCTTTCTTTTTTCTATTAAGTTTCAAGATAGTGTACACTATTCTTTCAGCAGCAACAAGGAATATAACAATACCCTGAATAATTGAAACTATATCATTCGGAATTTGAGCCTGTACCTGCATAGCGTTGGAACCTGTTCTTAATGCGGCTATTAGCAATGCTGCGAAAATAATTCCTATAGGATTATTTCGGCCTATTAAAGCTATTGCTATACCATCAAAACCACGACCACCAGATAATTCTCCAACAAATCTATTAGGAGCTACACCTAAAATGTCAATTATTCCTGCCATTCCAGCAAGAGCACCACTAATTGCCATGGTCATTACTATACTTTTTTTAATACTAATGCCACCATATTCAGCTGCATAAGGGTTAAAACCTACTGCTTTGAGTTCATAACCGGAAGTTGTCTTTTCCAGATAAACGTACATTATAATTGCAACTACCACTGCTATAAAAATTGCGATGCTCATTTCTGAAGCCTGAACCTTCAACACTATAGGTAATTTTGCAGAATCAGCAATTTCCGGACTTTTTGGGGTTCCAGAACCAACAGCAAGTGGTCCGGTTACCATAAAAGACGCAATGTTTACAGCTATCCAGTTCAGCATGATAGTTGTAATAACTTCATGAGCTCCAGTGAAAGCTTTTAGAAATCCAGCTATTGAAGCCCATATGGCACCTCCAAGCATTCCAGTGATAATACATACCGGGATAGCTATTACTGAAGGAATAGAACCAACATTCATTGCTACAATAGCACCTAAAAGTGCACCCATTATCATCTGTCCTTCAGCTCCAATATTAAAAATACCGGCTCTGAATCCGAATCCAACTGCAAGTCCAGTTAGAAGAAGAGGTGTCATTTTTACAAACGTGTTTGATAGTTGTTCCGAACCTCCAAATGCTCCTCTTATCATTATAGAATATGCTTCAATAGGGTTTTTCCCTACTGCTAAAATGATAATTGAAGCAATTAGAAGAGCAATTATCACAGAAACAACCGGAACAAGAAAAGCATAAAGTTTATTTTGTTTCATTTAATTCACCTCGTTCTGAACTGTGAAAAACATTTTTATTTCCTGCCATCATCAAACCAATTTCTTCTTTGGTTATTTTATCTGGTGTTACTTCACCAGTTGATTCGCCTTCGTAAAAAACAATTATTCTATCTGAAAGAGAGAATATCTCATCAAGTTCCATTGAAATAAGAAGAATTCCTATACCTTTATCTCTCATAGAAATAATAGTTTTATGAATATATTCGATAGCTCCTATATCAAGTCCTCTAGTAGGTTGAGATATTACAGCTAATTTTGGTGGTACTGGCATGTTGTCCAATTCTCTGGCAACAACCATTTTTTGCTGGTTACCACCAGATAAATTACCGGCAAGCATATTTATATCTCGAGGTCTTACATCAAATTTTTCGACCAGCTCATTTGAGTAATCAGTAATAAATTTACTGTTTAAAAACCCGTTTTCTGAAAAGGGCTTTTCTTCATGTTTTCCAAGTATCATATTATAATAAACAGGATATTCTTCTATCATACCTCTCTTTATTCTATCTTCTGGAATATGAGTAATACCACTTTCTCTTATTTGAAGAGAAGAATAGTGAGTAATATTTTTTCCATTGAGGATAATTTTTCCATCATCTACTTTTCTTAACCCCGTAATGGCTTCTACCAATTCAGTCTGACCATTTCCTGCTACACCAGCTATTCCAAGTATTTCTCCAGCATTTATTTCAAAGTTGATACCTCTGACTGCGTTCAAATTTCTATTATCTTTAACCCATAGATTTTCAACTGTTAGAATTTTTTCTCCAATTTTAGGAGGGTTCTTTTCAACTCTTAAAAGAACTTCTCTTCCGACCATCATTGTTGCAAGTTGTTTTGGATTAGTATCCTTTGTGGCTACTTCTCCAGTAACTTTTCCTGATCTCATAACAGTAACTCTTTCTGTAATTGCTATAACTTCGTATAATTTATGAGTTATGAAAATTATTGTTTTGCCCTTACTTTGAAGCAGTTTCATTACTTCAAACAACTCGTCTGTTTCCTGTGGAGTTAAAACCGCTGTTGGTTCATCAAAAATTAGAATATCTGCGCCTCTATAAAGGATTTTCAAAATTTCAACTCTCTGCTGCATACCAACAGATATATCTTCGATATTTACATCTATATCGACTTGGAGCCCAAATTTTTCAGAAAGTTCCTTTACTTCTTTTTTTGCTTTTTTTCTATTTAGAAATATTCCTTTTTTTGGTTCTGAACCAAGAACAACGTTTTCATATACAGTTTGATTATCTACCAGCATAAAGTGCTGGTGAACCATTCCGATACCATTTTCAATAGCACCTTTAGGACCTCTAATCTTCACTTCTTTTCCATTTATATATATTTCGCCACTGTTAGGAGAAAAAAACCCATAAAGTTGGTTCATAAGTGTGGATTTACCAGCCCCATTTTCTCCGACAAGAGCATGAATAGAACCTTTTTTTACAAAAAAGTTCACTCTATCATTTGCTAAAACTGAAGGAAATTGTTTTACAATATCTTTCATTACAACTGCATATGATGAATAATCCATGATTTCCTTCATATTGGTTTCCACACAGTCACCTCCGATTACGTCGATTTATTAAAGGAATCATTGCTGAATACTTTAATAAAACGGGACGCATATGCGTCCCAGAAAAAAATTATAATTCAATATCAGGAACTACGAATGCATCAAGCGCTTCCTGAGTATCAGGAATTACTATAGTTCCGTTTATTACTAATTCTTTCAATATTTCTATTTCTGCTAACACAGCTGGATTTACATCATCTTTAGTGTAATTCATTGGTGAAATTCCAACACCATTTTCAACAATACCTAGAGTATGGTTTCCTGGTTCGAATGTTCCGAGAGCAACTGAAAGTACTGCATCATATGCAGCAACATCTATTCTCTTCATAGAACTTGTAAGGACTCTTCCTGGAGCCATGTAATCCTGATCAACATCAACGCCGATTGCGTAGTATGGAGCGCCCTTTTCCTGAGCAGCTTCAATAACACCATTTCCACAAGTTCCAGATGCATGGAAAACTATATCTGCACCTTCAGCAAACTGTGCAACAGCTAAGTCTTTACCCTTTTTTGGATCGTTGAAATCGTTTGTATAGCCTTTGATCAATTCAATTGTTTCCCCGTTTAATTCTAGTTTTACTTTTGAGGCCCTGGTAAAAACCCTAACCTGAAGGGGAGTTCCTTCATTTCCCTGCCAGTTCCAGTGCGGCCATTCGGTAGGCCAGGCCCACTCTGAACCAAATTCTG
>CAZGZM010000017.1:2684-4741 GCA_964529955.1 uncultured Thermotogaceae bacterium | reverse complement strand
ACCGGCTTCATAACCGTATCTGAATCTTTCTACTGGAGGTATTGGAATACCCCCGATGAAACCAAGTTTGTTTTCTTCAGTGACAGCTGCAGCAAGGTAGCCTACTAAGAAAGCCCCTTCTTGTTCTTTAAACAAATATGTAGATACATTTTCTACAACTTCTGGTAAAAATATATCTATACCGATAAAATATGTGTCTGGGAATTGTGTAGCTACTTCAACAATTGCATCAGTCATCATGAATCCAACAGCGAATACTATATCCCCTTCCTTAGCTGCATTTGAAAGATTTGGAATATAGTCTGCCTGTTCTTTTGATTGAACAAAAGCAGTTTCTAGTCCAAGATATTCTGCTGCCTGCTGAATACCTGCCCATGTTCCATCGTTAAATGATTTATCACCTAAACCTCCAACGTCAGTTACCATGAATACCTTTAATGAAAATGCTGATACCACAAATACGAAAATAAGTGCTACAATTAAAATAAATTTTTTCACTTGTGTTCCCTCCCTTTCAAAAGATTAAATGAAATTGTAATTCCAATTACTATTATTACAAAGTACATAATTAAAAATAATGGATTGAGTCCTGAATTAGTGTTAATTTTTAATATAGGAGCATTTGCTTGAACATATATATTAAGAGTACCTGAGTTAATCCAGAAGACAACTAAGCCAACCGTTAGAATAATCACTTCAATTAATACTAAATAAGGTTTTTTAAGTATGATTACTGATACTGCAAAAAGTATTGTTCCAAGTGAAAGCACTATAAAATTGACATCCCTTGATACAACTATTGCTGCTGCACTTGGACTGGTATTCAATTCATCAATAATTCGGTTATTTACTATTTCATATGCAGGTATGTATTCTTCTTTTACGGTTAAATTTTTCCTAATGTAATCTGCGAATTCAATTCTTAAAGGTTCTCCGGAATACTTAACTATGTTTTCGCTTAAATTACTATAATTGTTAGAAGAGCTTAAGAAATTGCTATAACTTGTATTACTCTCTCTCCAAAATTTTGAGATTAGTCTTTGAAGTTGCTCGATAGGTTTGCTGTATATCTTTTGGTTTTCAATTGACATATATTCATCAAATAAGGGAATCTTCAAAGATATTTTTTCATTTTTTATTGAAACTTCAGTACTGGTATTTACAATAAAATCATTTAAGTTATTTTTTATTACAGTATTATATTCCCGTTTTAAGTCGGAGAGTTCACTGCTAATAATGGAGTAAAGATCTCTTTGAGAAATATTTATTAAAGAACTCTCAGATTCATAAAGGTCCGATTTAAGTTCATTGTAATAAGGAGAATTATAAAAATATGAAAAATTATCCATTTTTAATTCAGGTACATCTGGAAATAATTTTACAAAGGGTAAAATGAATACAAAAATCATTAAAATAAATTTTGATAAGTCTAATAGTGAGCTCTTGTTCTTTTTTGACATAATTTTTGAAACAACAAGAAAAAGAGTGAATATTGCCAAAGGAACGATAGTTATTGCATAGAATGAAATATCTATTACGCTTGTTGTTATATTAGCCATGAATAAAAGATATATTAATTCGAAAACTATTATTATTGCTAAAAGATATCTTTTTAGTTTTTTTACCAAGAAAAAGGAAATAAGAATAAGAGCTATGTATAAAACAAATCTCAACCAGCTAATATCAAAAGATTTGGGTTGAGCAGCAATTAGATTTGATGACAATTCGTTTTTAATATTTCCCATGTGTATGGTAAATGGAGCAACAACTTTCTTTGATTCCATCTCTATATCACTTTTAATTAATTTAAGAGGATTTGTATCAACATTAGAAAGCATCATCTTTTGTATCTTTGCGTTCATTATAATTTTATTTTTTAAATCTTCGTTATTATTTAAAAAATCTTGAATAGATTTATACTCAGACTCATTATTGATAATTTCAGTATTAAATCCAGAAATTACTTTTTCGGTTATTGGCAGGTCCTGTGGATAAAATGGAGCTGTATCAATTAAAGCGAAAGATTTGAAGAGCCAAAGTTTAAATAAATCCTCAGC
>CAZGZM010000017.1:0-2615 GCA_964529955.1 uncultured Thermotogaceae bacterium | reverse complement strand
TGCCATTACAGCTACTTTTTCAAAAACAGCATCTTTGAAAATTTTGCTTACGTCGTATTCCTTTGAGGAAATAAAATCTACTGCCAAATTTATTTGTTTTATAACTGCATCACTTGTAAGTTCTCTAATTATTTCAATTTCATTATCACTTATCTTAGCGGGTTCTAAATCATAATTTTTAAAGGTGTTTGATATTTCTATACTATCTGGAATTAAGTAAGGTTCTACCTTCAATAAACCTAATGCATATGAAATCCAGTTTTGATAGACAATTGAAGCCCAATCTCTTGAAGCATAGAGAAATTCATTGTAACTATCACTATAAGCGGGCATTTGATTTAATGTACCCAATTGGAATGTTTGATCAGAGAATTGAGTCATGATCCATCCAAGAAATGCACCGTATGCAATTTTGCTTTGGTAATTTTCGAAACTATCTGAAGGTAGTTGTTCCATATGTTCAGTAATTAGATCAGCAATAGAAATAGCACTTTCTCTTTTATCTATACTTCCAACCATTTGAAGTTTGTAAAGTCTATAGATTCCTAGATTCCGCATATCTTCCTTTAACTTGTTTATTAAAGGAGAATCAGTGGTTTCGTTAGAATAATCGGAAACATAACCGTTAAAATATCCAACTACTGTATCAAAATATGCTGAAAATCCTAAAGAAATAATTATTAAAAAAATAAAAATTATTAGTCGCTTCTGCACGACTTCACCTCCGAAAAAACCCTAAAACCCATCTCAATTATAAACCAAATGAAAGAAATATAAAAAATATTTATATTAAAATTTAATCATATTTTCTATTGCATTTATTATTATGGATAAACCAGCTTTATTACTAACGCCCTCAGGCAAAATGATATCACAAAAATATTTTTGAGGTTCGATAAAACTTTGAAAAGAAGGAGCGACAAATTTTCTGTACTGCTCTATAATACTTTCTAATGTTCTTCCTCTTTCAACAGTGTCTCTTTCTATTCTTCTGATTAATCTTTCATCTGATTGAGCATCAATGTATATTGAAAAATCGAAAAGATCCCTAAATTCTTTTTTATATAATAATAATAGACCCTCGAAAATAATAAGTGGTTTAGGTTTAAAGAGTTTATACTCTCCCTCTTCTCTTCTATAAGTAACCATGTTGTAAACAGGAACTTTGATTGTCTTGTTTTCTTTCAACTGAGATAAATGTTCCCTGAATAGGTCGAGATCAAAGGAAAAAGGACTATCAAAATTTATACTATGAGGATTTACCCCTTCTTTTAAATCTGCATAGTAATCATCCATTGATAATATTTCTGCCTTGGATTTAAAATGATCCTTTATTTTATACGCTACAGATGTTTTTCCTGCTCCGCTGCCACCAACTATTGCAACTAACAAAATTCTTCTCCTACATATTATAAATTTAAATTTATTTGAAACGCTAAAGTCCTAAAGGAGATCGAAATATCAATTTCCTCAAGCATCACATTTTTAGGTACAATGACTCTAACCGGAGTAAAGTTAATAATTCCTTCAATTCCTGCTTCCACCATTCTATTTGATAGTGCTTGAGCGTATTTTCCTGGGACCGTTAAGACTCCAATACTTATGTTCTTTTCCTTAATTACTCCTTCTAATTTTTCTACAGAATGAATTACCATATCGTTCAGGCTTACTCCGATTTTGTTTTTGTCATTATCAAAAATTGCCTTTAGATCAAATTTTGCTTTTACTAATCCAGGATAATTTGCAATTGCTAAACCTAGGTTACCAATACCTACTATACAAAAACTCCAGTTCTTTTTCATTCCAAGGATATTCTCGATGCTAATCATTAATTCCTTTACATCGTAACCTACTCCTCTTTTTCCAAATTCCCCAAAATACGATAGATCTTTTCTTATTTGACTTGGCTTGATGTTCAACTTATTTGCCATTTCCTTAGAAGAAACATTTGATTTTCCGTTCAACAAAAATCTTTCTAAACACCTGTAGTATCTAGTAAGTCTATGAATTGTAGCTTTTGGAATACTATATTCGCTCAATTAAATTCCCCCAAAATATTGTTTGTGAAAGTATATCACAAAGTTAGATTGAAGGTATGACTTTAAAGTATATATTTGTTAAATAACCACCGGGGTGGTTATTAATTTACACTAATAATTATGTTTCTATTTCTTGGCCCATCAAATTCACAAAAATAAATTCCCTGCCAAGTGCCTAATACCATTTCCCCATCACAAATGGGTACTGTAATTGAAGAACCAACTAGGATGGATTTGATATGTGCATCTGAGTTACCCTCTATATGAGAAAATGGCATATCGTATGGAATCAGTTCTCTCATGAATTTTTGAAAATCTGTTTTAACTGTTGGGTCAGCGTTTTCATTTATTGCTACAGCTGCAGTTGTATGAGGAACATAAACTAAAACAGTTCCCTCTAAAATACCACTATCATGTACAATATCTCTGACTATATCAGTTAAATCTATTATTACTTCTCTCCCGCTTGTTCGAACAATTTTCTTTTCTGTCATTTTTTATTTCCTTCTTTAAGTTATTAGTGGAATACTACATTGGTTATTATGACAACGTATCCGTTATGTTCCTCGAATTGGA
>CAZGZM010000016.1:0-17637 GCA_964529955.1 uncultured Thermotogaceae bacterium | reverse complement strand
AATTTTATTGGAAGAATTGAACCAAAAAGAGATAAGAAAAAGGATTCATTAATTATAAACAATCTCTGGTGGGAAAAGAACATCAAAAAAACCCAAAAACTAAAAAGAGAATTTCAGGAAACACTATTGAATTTCAAAGAATTTAACTATCTTTCAAATATTGAGTATTCACAAAATTTTCTTAATTCAAGAGATAACCAGTGGGTTTTAAACAATGGATAAAATTATTTTTCTTGATATTAAATCTAACCATATAATTCATGAGATACTAAATATACAAAAAGAGGCATATTCAAAGGAAGCTGAAATAATAAATTATAAGAAAATACCAAATCTTTTCGATACGGAGAAAAAAATACAAAATTCTGAAGAGACCTTTCTAGGATATTATCGTGCTGAATTATTATTAGGGTTTCTTTCTTATAAAATATTATCAAAAACACTTGATATTCACAGATTAGCAGTAAACCCTTTATTTTTCAGACAGGGAATCGCTGTGAAATTATTAAGATATTTAGAAGAAACATTGAAAGATGTAAAAGAAATAGTTGTGAGAACAGGTAAAGGTAATTATCCAGCAATAAACCTTTATTCAAAAACAGGTTTTAAAAAAAAGAAGGAAATAAAAATTGATGATTCTTTATCATTAATATTATTCAGAAAAGAAATTTATTAAACTTCAGAATTATGAATTTCTCTCTTAATATATTTAATATAAAATAATTTATAAAGCTAATAATTTCTAAATAGGGAGGTACTGCATGCTTTACAGATTAATGGGTAAAACAGAGGAAAAGGTTTCCATTCTTGGATTCGGGTGCATGAGATTGCCTGTAATTGAAGGAAACAATAATCTTATCGATGAAAAAAAAGCAATAGAAATGATAGATTATGCAGTTGAGAAGGGGATAAATTATTACGATACCGCTTACCCTTATCATGGGTCGATGGAGAACGGAGGCGCCAGTGAACTCTTTTTAAATAAAGCTTTAAAAAATCATAGAGACAAAATCAAAATCGCTACAAAATGTCCCACATGGCTAATCAATAACCATAAAGATTTCGAAAAATATTTAGATATTCAGTTAGAAAGGTTGGGAACTGAATATATTGATTTTTATCTTCTACATACTTTGAACAGCAGACTCTGGGATGCTTCAAAAAAAGCAGATTTCGCAAAGTTTTTGGATAATGCTAAAGCAATCGGAAAAATTAAACATGCAGGATTTTCATTCCATGACAATTCATCGTTATTTAAAGAAATAGTAGATTCTTACGATTGGGAATTTTGTCAAATACAGCATAATTATATCGATGAAAATTATCAAGCTGGAAAGGAAGGCCTTGCATATGCTGCTAAAAAGGGTTTAGGAATTGTTATTATGGAACCCCTCAGGGGTGGAAGCCTGGCAAAAAATCTTCCAGAGGATGTTATCAATATTTTTAATAAGGCAAATAAATCTAGATCATTAGCTGATTGGGCTTTAACCTGGTTATGGAATAATAAAAGTATTTCAACCGTTTTAAGCGGAGTGACAACAATTGAACAACTTAGAGAAAATATTGAAATCGCAGAAAAGGGCATACCTGAATCATTGACAGAAGGTGAATTAAATGCTATTAACTCTGCAAAGAAAATATACAAAAACAAGTTGATGGTAAACTGCACTGCGTGCGGATATTGCATGCCTTGCCCTGTAGGTGTCGATATTCCGGGTAGTTTTGCCAAATATAATGACTATTATTTGTTTGACAGCAAATCATCTAAAAATGCTTCAATCTGGAGATACAATTATCATCAGAGCGGAGAGAAAAAAGCTTCAAATTGTATTGAATGCGGTAAATGTGAAGAACACTGCCCTCAAAATCTTCCCATAAGAAAATTATTAAAGGAAGTTGTTAAAACATTCGAAAAATAAAGATAAAAAATCTGCTGGAAGAACCAGCAGATTTAAATTGATATTATAATTATTTAATTTTGGAAAAAGAGCAAAGTTAGTATCAGAAAAAATAAAGACACTAATTTTTTTAGGGATTTTTTACTGGATATCTTTTTCTTTTGATTTTTTTTGTTTTTTTGGTTGTTTTTTAACTTTTCCGTTTTTGTCTCCCATGTTGCACCTCCATTAATGCTCTTTCTCCCTATGATTATTTTATCACCCGAATTTTATTTTCAACTGTTTTTTTAGTTTCTCAAAAAGTAATAAAATAATGAGGATTTTTTTCAATTAAACCAATAAAAACTATAATCATTGAATTCGTCTATTGAAGCTGTTTTTAAATCGCAATATTTCATAAAATTCAATTCTTAATTTAAATTTTATCTAATCTAAATTATAAATATTTCATTTGGTAACGAAGCATAATTTAATAAATTTAATTCAGAATTTTTTAGTGAACTGGTTTTTTTTACCTTCATTTTTTAAAAAATATAATGGAATTTTATAATATGATTTAAAAAAAGAGTGGTATAAAACCACTCTTTATTATTTAAAACTAAGTCTATTTCTTTTCATAGGAAGTAGGCCCATCTGAATAACCTACTTCATCTAACCACCACTGTGGATATCCGATTTCCTGAGCCATTCCATTTTCATCATTCAAATAACCATCATCATATTTTTCAATCAAAATAACTGCTAGTTCTCTCCATTTGTCAAGAACATAATTTGTATTATCAATTGAATAACGCGTTAGATATTCCTTTGCTAAAGTTTCATCAATTTTATACAACTCAAGAGCTGCCGTTTCAATTGCTGCCTGCATTATGACTTCTTTATCTTCCAAATCTTTCTGAAGTTTTTGGATATCCTTTGTCATATAACTGTATTTTAAATCAGCCCAATTTGCTACGAAATTAAATACCCACCATGCAACTTCAGAATTAAATTTTTCTGTTGTACCTGTACTATAAGATTTTGGTAATTCGCTCATACCTACATAAAATGGAACAAAACAAGTTTCAGATGGCTTATCCGGTCCGAACCAACAAACTCCTCCTATTGGGTCGGGCAGAAATCCTCTCGCTTGATTAACATAGACATATCCACAATATATTACTGATACAGGTCTTTCCCAAGCTCCTACCATCTCATTGTTTGTATCGTTTACATTATTCTGATTTCCATCATATTCACCAATGTATCTGTTTGGAGTTCCAAAGGGACCTGCAGCAATTCCCTTAGTCATATCAAATTCTGTATTCTCATAGTGATCTCTGTGAAGCGCAAACACATCCTGAACAGTTAACTTATTATCAGGTTTTATAGAAAATGGGTATTCATAGGTGAAAGAATTTTCAACCCAGGGACTAAAATTTGATGAGGGACTCAATCTGTTAAATATACTCCACTGTCTTCTCAAAGAGTAATATGGATGGTTATATTCACCATTACTTACAGTGCTTAACCAATCTAACGGACCATCTTCTGGATCCCACCAGCCTTTGTTTTTTGCTACTTCAAAAAGATTATCTGAATAAATCATATCCGGATCATCTGGATCTACTTCTCTTATTCTAAACATATTACTAGCAACAAAAACTTCTCCATCTGGTACCTTTTTTGCTACCCATAAACCATCACTTGAATTTTCATCATATCCACACATCTCAAAAACCCAGCCTTCTTCTGTATCAGCTACAAGAAGTGTTTCCCCAGTTCCATAGTAACCATATTCATCTATCAACTCTCCCATTAATTCTATGGCATCTCTTGCATTAGTGCATCTTTCCAAAGCAACTCTGGATAGCTCAGCACTGTAAAAGAGCCTTTCTGATGAAGGTTGTGGCTCTACTTTTGCTCCATCTGTACATTCTCCTATCATCAACTGATGTTCATTCATTACTCCATAGTTTGCATCAAAATATGCATAAGTATGTGTCACCTGCTCTATATATCCAATTGGAACAGATTGTGGTAAATCGTTATTTATATATGAAGGACCTCTGGCTTCTCCGACATATCTTTGAATAGAATTCTCATATTTTGGGTTATGTCCAAGACTGCATCTTTCATAGACAACAGGTCTTTTTGATCCTTCGGGATGATCCATTGCCGGAACATAAACAAGTCTCTGATCACCTAATTCATCATCATCTGAATGTGATACAAAGACTGATCCATCTGTACTTGCCCCCTTAGTTACCAGGATTGTTGTACAACAATACGCAAACGAGAAAAAAAGAATTATAAAAACAAGCATTAGAAATACTTTATTCATAAAATACCTCCTTCAATAAATAATATTTTTTTTACATTCTCTGACATTATACCTTTATTTGAATTAAAAAAAGAAGAAATGTATACAAACACTTCTTCTAATAACTATCATAATATTATTATCTATTTAATCAAAAAGAATTAAGAATTCTTTCTTTCAACGGGAAAATAAATGTCAAATTCTGATTCAGGTTTATCTCCAACGTATCTTTCGTCATATAATTCAAATTCCATTATTCCTATTGGAATAAATTCCTTAGTTGTTATGAAATACTGAGAATATACATAATTGTAAGTATCTCCAAGATTATCAAGCGTTCCCTTATGGGTAAAAACAACATACTCTCTTTCGGGAATTTCATATCCTTCCATTCCTTCTGGTATATTTTCAAGATTTTTCACTCTAACTCCAGCTATATAATCTGCTTTTTCATCAACGAACTCTTCTTCTCCAGTACACATCAATCCTATCCATTCTTCAGGTTTATAAATGTCTTTAATTTCATTTTGTCTTTTCATTAACTCTTCCCATAAACCTGGAGCATTTTCAGGGATGGCATTTCCATAATATTTTAAGCCAACAACATAAAATTTCTCTTTTTTCACTATCTTTGGAACCATTTTTTTACCTCCTTTTATTTTTCGGTCAATTTTTATCTTTCTTAATATCTGATTATTGAACAATAATCTCTTTCTTCTATAATTGCCAGGTGTTGTTATAAACATCTTTTTAAAAGCTCTTGTGAATGCTTCTTGAGAATCATAACCGTAGTCCATTCCAATTTCTATTATTGATTTATTTGAATGTATTAAATCAAGTGCTGCTTCAGACATTTTTCTTGTTTTAATATATTGATTAACTGTAAATCCAGTCAAATAATAAAAAATTCTACATAACTGTACTTTTGAATAAGGAATTCCATCACATAATTCGTCAACTATAATTTTCTTATCTAGATTGCAGTCAATATAATCAATAATACTTTTGATATAGAAAAAATAATCTTCTTTCACGTTACACCTCCGGAGCTGTAATAAGTATATAATATTTTAATTTGATCTTTTTTGATTAAATTTATCATTATGTATAAACAGGAAAATCCTTTTTTTGTTAAAATGAAAGGGATAGTATATGGAGGGTTTTATGTTTGAAATAGAATTAAAATGTCCTGAAAAATTCAATATAAATTGTACCTTGGATTGTGGGCAAACATTTAGATGGAGAAAATCAGGAAATATTTGGAAAGGAGTTGTTAAAGATACAGCTTTGCTATTGGAAAAAGAAAATAATATTTTAAAGGTAAAATCTTCAAAACACTCGTTATTTGGAATGTCTTTAAAGGAAGGTTTGAGATATTATTTCGGTTTTGATGACGATTTAGAAAAGATACATCGTTTTATAAAAGATTTATCTGCCAGTTTTAATGAAAGAACAAAAAATATTGCTTTAAAAGCATTAAATGATGGTGAAGCAATAAGAATTCTAAGACAGGATCCCTTTAAAACTACAATTGAATATATCATTTCAGCCAGAAATAGTATTACTAATATAAGAAATATCGCTGACAGAATTTCAGAATATTTTAAAGAAAATAAAATATCACTCGATGGAGAAATATTTTATAAATTTCCCACCTTCGATCAATTTAAATCTTTGAATGAAGAAAAATTCAGAGATTTTAAAACTGCCTTCAGAGCAAAATATCTGTCAAAATTAGCTGAAACAGTTTGTTCCGAATCATTTTTTAAAAAATTATATACTATGAACGAAATCAGTATTATTGAAAAACTGATAAAAATCAAGGGAATTGGGTATAAAATTGCCAGTTGTATCACTCTTTTCGCCTATGGAAAACTAAATTGTTTTCCAGTTGATATTTGGATAATAAGAGCCATGAAAGATCTTTTTGGAATTGAAAGTAGTACAATTCGAATTATGGAAAGTGGTATGGAAATGTTTTCTCCCTATGCTGGATATTTTCAGGAAATATTGTTCAGATATTATAGGTTAAATTATGAAGGTGAAAGAAAAAGATGAATATTAATATCATAGGTGCAGGTTTAGCTGGTTCAGAAGCAGCTTTAACATTATCAAAAAGGGGTATTGAATGCAATTTATTTGAAATTAAACCCCAAGGAAATTCTAAAATTCATAAAACAAGTGATTTTGCTGAACTTGTTTGCAGCAATTCCTTAAAATCCTTTGACCTTTCAAATGCCTCAGGTTTACTAAAAAAGGAAGGAGAACTTCTTGATTCTAATCTCTTAAAAACAGCTTATGAAAATAGTGTTTCTGCCGGAAAAGCTCTCGCTGTTAACAGAGAAATATTTTCGAGAGAAATAACTAGTCAAATTGAAAACTCCAAATTTATTAATATATATAGAGAAGAAATCACAAAAATAGATTTGCAAAATAAAGAAGATTTATGGTTAATTTCTACTGGTCCTATAACATCATATACTTTTGAAATGTGGTTGAAGGAAACATTTGGTGAAGATCTTTTCTTTTTTGATGCAGTTTCACCTATCCTTTCTAAGGATTCCATAAAAATGTCAAAGGCCTTCATTGCCGATAGATATGATAGAGGAAACGGAGATTATCTTAACTGTCCAATGAATGAAGATGAATATAGAATATTTTATCAAAATCTAACAACTGCTGAACTGGCTCCTGTTGAAAACTTCTCTGATAAAGAGTTATTTGAAAGATGCCAACCTGTAGAAGAAATTGCTAAAAGAGGTTTTGATGCTCTCAGATTTGGTCCGCTTAAACCTGTCGGACTTCGTGATGAAAACGGAAACAGTTTTTATACTGTAGTACAACTTAGAAAAGAAGATAATGAAGGAAGATTTTATAGTCCGGTAGGCTTTCAAACAAGGTTGAAATGGGGAGAACAGAAAAGAGTATTCAGATTAATACCCGCCTTAGAAAACGCAGAATTTGTAAGATATGGCGTTATGCATAGAAATACATATTTAAATTCCCCAAAAATTATGAACGAACATCTTCGATCCCAAGAATATGGTAATATTTTTTTTGCGGGACAGATAACAGGTCTTGAAGGCTATGTAGAAGCAATAGTTTCGGGAAAAATCGCAGCAATAAATATTGAAAGATTAATTCACAATCATCCTCTGCTTTCTTTACCAGAAAATACTATGATTGGATCACTTATAAAGCACATTACTGCTAAGGCTCGAATCCCTTTATCCCCAGTTTATGCAAATTATGGTTTATTACCACCTATTAAAGGTTTTAAGAAAAAAAGAGAAAGAAATATGGCAAAGGGAGAAAAAGCACTAGAAACATTTGAAAAATTTATTCTTGGAGAAACCATATAAAAAAGACAGGCATATAAACCTGTCTTTAAATTACTTTTACTTGGCTACTTGATCGAGTGCATCTTCATAATCATCTAACCATCGAGCTCCTTCATTTCTTTTCATCTTAAGCAATCTCAGGTAATTGTCGGTATTTGTAGCCCGGTGAAATTTCATGTAGACATATTCCTCATCAAGTCCAAAAATTCCTATTTTTCCATATTTATGAGACATCATATATCTCGCTCTTTTTCCAAGACCAGAAACCTTAGAAATTGCTTTATTAAAAATCATATATCCCTTTTCAATTGGAACAGAATATGCAAAATTTCCCTTGGTTGGTCTGCACTGGAAGATATAATATGGCGGCACTCCTAGATAGGATAACTTATTGAATAAATTTACTAATGCATCAACACTATCATTTATTCCTGCTATAAGAGGTGCTTGATTACAAATAATAATACCAGTTTCAAGAAGAACATTAATTGCTTTAATTGATTCTTCTGATATTTCATTAACATTATTAAAATGAGCCATTACATATATTCTTTTTTCCCTTGTACTATATTCCTTAAGCATTTGAATTAATTCAGGATCTTCGGTGACTCTAAACGGGTAAAAAGCAAGCATTTTTGAACCAAGTCTAATAATTTTTACATGTTCAATTTCTCTTAAGGCACTTATTATTTCCTTTAATTTTTCAGTTGAGAGAATTAAAGCATCTCCACCAGTCAATAAAACATTATTTATCTCTTTATGATTTCTAATATATTCAATTGCTCCACTAAAATCATCGATAATCTCTTCGTTCCCCTCAAGAAATATTCTCTTCCTGAAACAATATCTACATTGGCCACCACAAATCTGAGAAACAAGTATTAAAGCAGTATCCCTATATTTATGCTCCATTCCTGGTGCCTTTGTGTAGAGATGTTCGCTTGATGCATCTAAATCTCCCCAATCCATCAACTCATCAGTTGATGGAATTATCAATCTTTTTATTGGATCATTTTTATCATCCCAATTGATTAAACTAAGATAAAAATCATTAGCTCTAAAGGGATATTTCTCAGAAACTTTTGCTAAATTTCTCTTTTCCTCATCAGATAAGCCTTTCACTTCATTAATATTTGTGTAATATTTCGGTTTTCTCAAAAAAATACCTCCTCCTTAAGATTCTATAGAGTAAAAATAAATATTCTTAATAAAAATGTACTTTATGATATCATAATGATGTAAAGGATACGTTTATCAACTGTAATCATTTGTTTTAAAGGATTACAATTTTAGCAAATGATATTTAGTACGTCAAAGTAACTATTATATTAATTTATAAGAAAGGTTTTATTTATGAAAAAAGCATTAGTTTTAAGTGGTGGCGGTTCCAGAGGAGCCGCTCAAGTCGGAGCAATAATGGCTCTTGAAGAAAAGGGTTATAAACCAGATATAATAATTGGAACAAGCATCGGAGCAATAGTCGGTGCTTCATATCTTATTGAGGGATCAGCAGAAAAATTAGTTGAATCATCTTTAAAGATATCAGAAAAAAGATTGAAATGGTTTTCTTTAAAATTCAAAAAAGATAAAAAAAATTTTATAATTGATAAAATTATAAATCATATTATTTTAAGGAAAAAGGGATTCATAAAACCCTTTATTTTCTATAAGGCAATAGATTCTTATTTTTACAATAAAACATTTGCAGATTTGGATAATAAATTCTTTTGTATTTCAACAGATTTAAAAACAGGCAAGGATATAATACATAAATCCGGTAATCTTGCATCTGGTCTTAAAGCATCTATAACAATAACTGGTGTATTTCCTCCTTTCAAATTAGCAGATAATATTCTTCTAGATGGAGGAACAACTAACGTAGTTCCATGTGATGTAGCTAAAAAATTAGGAGCAGAACATATTATCGCTATTGATATAAAAAACAATAAAATTAAAGGAAAATACGATAATTCAAATGATCTGATGGATTTAGAAAATGAAATAATATGCAAGACAATTGATAAATATAAAAAGAAACTTGCTGATATTTATATCGAACCACTTAAGCAATCAGTGGAAACTTTAGATTTTACTAAAACGAAATGGTTAATAAAAGAGGGTTATGAATATACTATGAAAATTTCACTTCCAGAGGATTTATTATTATGAAATTATTTATGGGTGGCTATGGGACTACTTCATTAAACAATATTCCTTTTATCGATTATATTTACGATAATAAAATAGATATGAAAATAGTTGCAAATGGATTTGCCTGTTATTATGCAATCTTAAGAGAAAATTTTAATAAAAAAGAATCTGTGATTCTTATAAAGGAATTTATACAGGAATATTTAGAAACTTTTATGGTAATGGAATTAGCCTTTTGTAAAGAGAATCTTATTTCCAGAAAGAAAGCCTTACTTCTTGAAAAGAAATATAATAAGATTTGGAGTAAAAAAATTTCGATTTTTTATTCTCCTCCCAAAAAATTTTTTAACTCCATTATTAAGAATAAAAGAGTTATATCCGAAGTTTTCAATATCTGCGATAAAAAATTCGAATTACTAGATGGCCCTTTAGAAGTAGCGATATCATCAATAAGTTATCATGGTTTATTTGAACCCTTTAAAGGAAAATATATTACTTCTACACACTTTTATGGATCACCTCTTAATTTTATTGAAGATGGAGACAAATTGATAAAAATTGATTCAAATTTAGAAGATTATTCTTCAGAAAATATTGCTGAAATAATGGTCAAAGCTTTACGAATGCGCGCAAATAAAGCGGAAGAATTTATATTGATTGATAAAAAAATAAAAATTAAAAGAATAAAAAATAATGTAAAATGGATAGATGAGAAAGGAACTGGTTTAGCCAAATCATTCAACAATAATCATAAAACTATTTGAGGCGAAAAAGCAGTTTTCATTAATGAATTAGAAGTTGAAAATTTAAATAATTATGAATATTTTCATTTTATGGCTGCTCGTTGATCGTTCAAAATGACTTTAGAAAAGAAATATTTCAATTATCAGATCATTTTTTTAAAATTACGAAGTTCTATTACATGGAGTAGAGGAATTACTATTTTTAACAATCACAAATAATATAAATGATGCTTTATCAAAAATATTCAATGATTTTCCAGTAAAAATAATTGTTCTTAAACTTGGAAAAGAAGGATGTAGAGTAATAACTAAAGAAAAAGATTTTATTATTAAAGAGTATAAAATTTAGCAAATTGCTCCTAAAGGAGCCTGTGATTGTTTTGATGCCGGTTTTATAACTGGATTGATTAGGGGAAAAAGTCTTGAGGAATCTGCCAAAATCGCTGCGGCTGCTGGTGCAATAAATGCAACTGGTTTTAGCCCAAGGAAAAAAGAGAACCTATAAGCTCTCTTTTTCATTTTAATAAATATATATTATTTTATTAGTGCAACGCATATTTCTCCCGGTTCCAAATGAACATCCATAGTAGTACCTACATTCCATACAGAATTGAAGTAATGCCTGTTTTTAAGCTTCCATGAAACGGCATGTTGGTCTTTCCATGTATAATAACCTAAATCTATGAAAAGATTCTTATGTTTTTTATAATCAAAATTACTCAAAACAATCAATCCTTCTTTTCCATTCCAGTATAAAAAAACTATTATTTCATTTTCATCTTCGAAAAGAAATTTAACATTAGCATTTTTTAATAATTCAAGATTTTCTTTTCTTATCTTCGAAACAAATTCTATAGTATCTAACATATCATCATCGGAATTCCAATGTAGAGAGTAATAATCAAAAAAAGCCAACTTTCCATACATTGGATCAGAAGGATTAAGTAGATATCTGCCTTCTTCTGTGTTATCTAAACCTAGATTCATAGGTTGAAGTTCAAAAATTTCCTGACCAGAATTAATAAATGGAATTGCATTTGGTAAGAAAAAATTTAATATTGTTGATTGAACTGCAAAATTCTTACCATTCTCCCTAGCCATAGCTCTTGGGGTATCTGGTGTTTCTACAGCTCCTAAACATGTTAAAGCTAAATTTGGTAGTATTTCATATGTTAATTTTTTAGTCCACCCTTCCTTTACTCTTGGTTCACTCCACCAAACATTTCCTAGAAAACAATCATATCCATTTTCACAAGCTTTTTTATCATAGTTCATATTTAGCTCTTCAGCTATTATGGAAAATGAGGGATCTTGCTCTTTGGCCTTTATTATCATCTGTTTTTCTAAATCACTTGGTAATGCATGTCCCATATCCAGCCTAGCTCCGTCAATACCAAATTCTCTATTATAATAAGGCATTATATCTTCGATTAAACTCCATAATTCTTTATTCGGTATTAACCCTGGCATTATCGAAGATTTAATAACATCATACAATACATAAGGGGGTTGATCATTTTCGATATATTTAATCGCTTCTTCTGGATGATCTAAATACATTCTTAAAAAAGTAACATCATTCCAAGGGGGTTGATTATCATTTATCCAGTCTGAAAATCCTGGAGGAGTTATTACTCCAAATTCTTTAACTAAATCATCCAGAAAATTTTCTCTTCCTTTATAATGATTAACAAAATTTGCCCATTTTTGAGGGTCTGAAATATTTGGAGCAAATTTGAACTTTTTTAGATGTTTCTTTACTTCATCATTAGGGTACATTACAGATAGATTTTCTGAAGAGGGTTGTTCAAAGGATAATCCTTCTATATATGGAGGCATATAATTTTTTAATTCTTTATAATCTATCCAGTAAAACCAATCTGGATGTTCAAGGATTAAATCGGAATTTCTTGCGCAGGTTCTTGGAATAAAATCTAAAATGATCCTTATATTCAGAATATGCGCAGCTTCTACAAAAGCCTTAAACTCATCTTCAACTGAGAATTCATCGAGTAAACTATCGTGATATTCATCTGATATTTTATAAAAATCTCTTATTGAATATGGCGAACCCACTTCCCCCTTTTTGAACATATTGCTATATTTAGTCACAGGAAGAAAATATATTGTATTAATACCAATCTTTTTAAGATATGGTAATAAAAAAATCTGTTTTAAAATTGTTCCACTTTCTGTATAACCTTCTTTTTTAAATGGATTAAATGAATTTGGATTTTTATGTCCAAATGCAGTAGTCATCCTTAAAAATGCGCTGTATATAATTGCATTTTCTATCCAGCTAGCTTCTTTTTCATTATTTATTCTTGAAAGAGATTGAAGATAATCTGAATGTTTATCCTTTTCATTTATAATCTTTTTTAAAATATTTTTTCCAAACTCGTATGGATTAACAAACATATACTTACCACTAAGTTTAATTATTCCTTCGTATTCCTCTGGCAACCACTCTCTTGGTATGCCATAATCAGGTTTTTCAAATAGATTTTTCTTTTTAAAAAAGTTTAAAATTCTCTCAATATACATTTTTTCCTCCTCTTGTATCTTTATTCAAATTATACTAAAGAGAAAAATATTTTTAAAAGTAAATTAAACGTTACGTTTGTTATGCGTATATGATGTATTCTTTATTCATATGAATAGATTTTTTAATAATTAAAATCTTTATGAGAACTTCCATTTTTGGCTTTTTAAGACTTTTTCGCTTGAAAATATCAAATAAAAGGTTAAAATAAGAATGTAAAATAAATGGGTGGTGTAACTGTGATTCAGAAAAATCAAAGTGAAATCAATTTAAATATTTTAAAGTCTATGTTATCAGAAATGATTGAAAATGTTAGAATTAATCTTTCAAAATCGATTGAATCTCTAGAGGAATTAAATTTGGATTTGGCCAAAGAGATAATCGAAAATGATATCATTATTGATAAATTACAGAGAAAAATCGAAAGACATGTAATAAATTATGTTACAAGATTTCAACCGCTTTCTAAAGACCTTCGGTATATAGTTTCCCTTGTAAAATTTGCAAATGATCTCGAAAGAATAGCTGATCATGCCGTAAACATTGCAAAAATTGCAACTAAATATAAGGGCTTGCCTCCTACATATTCCTTTATTAATATAAGAAAGATGACAGGGTATACCGAAAAAATGATGAAAGATATTTTTGAAGCTTATTATAAAAGTGATATCGACAAAGCTAAGGAAGTATATAAAATGGATAAAAAGGTGGATAATCTTTATAAATTAATTAAAAAAAATATCGCTTGTGTAATAAATGAAGAAAATGATACTGAAAAAGCTGCTTTGTTTTTAGATTTAATACTGGTTTCAAGATATCTAGAAAGAGCGGCGGATCATACAAAGAATATTGCTTCAGAAATTCATTATGTTGAAACAGGAATTTCTCTTAAGGAGGTAACTTTATGAAGGTACTTATAGTTGATGACGATCCTGATATCGTTCAACTTGTCAAAGAGGTATGTGAAATTGAATCTATGGAAGTATACAGTGCTGGTTCTGCTAGTGAACTGTGGGATAAACTAAAAGAAAATAAACCAGATATTATAATATTAGATATTATGCTTCCGGATGGAAATGGTTTAGATCTTATAAAAAAAATAAGAGAAATACATAGGAATATGCCAGTTATTTTCCTCACAGCAAGAAAATCAGATATAGATATGATTTTAGGTCTAGAATTAGGTGCTGATGATTTTGTAACTAAGCCATTCAATCCCAGAACACTCGTCGCAAGAATAAAAGCGGTAAACAGAAGGGCAATAAAATCAAAGGAAAAAATAACCTATATGAATATCGGTGAAGCAAGAATCGACCTAAATTCTTATACTATTACAAAAAATGGGAATAGCGAAGAATTAACCAGAAGAGAATTTGAATTGCTTAAGGTTTTAGTTGAAAATCCTGAGAGGGTTTTCCCGAGGGAGGAACTGCTGGACAAAGTCTGGGGAGAGGATTTCTTTGGAGATTTTAGAACTATCGATGTTCATATTAGCAAATTAAGAGATAAGATAGGCTCAAAGTATATTAAAACCGTCAGAGGTGTAGGTTATAAATTTGTTCCAGGTGATGAAATTTGAAGCCATTATTAGATCAGCTCGATGAAGGTGTCTTATTAATAGATAAATCTTTGAACATTAAATATGCAAATGAATTTTCAAAAAAATATTTTGAAAATCCAATTGGTAAAACGATATCTGACATCCTCCATGTGAAAAATATTTCTGTTTTAACTGAGAATTTGGTAAATGGTACTGAAACTGAATTTGAATCAGATTTTTTTATTAATAATGAAAGACGAATTTTTAAAATAAAATTGAATGGTTCAATAATAATTTTTCGAGATATTACAGAAGAAAGAAATTTAGGGGAAGCAAAAATGGATTTTGTTAATTCTTTAGTTCACGAATTTTCTTCTCCAATGACAGTTATGAGTGGTTATTTAGATCTCTTAATAGATATAGAAGATGTTCCTGCAAAATATAATGATATTTTGAAAAGGGTTCATAAAAGTACCCATAGACTGTCGAAATTAGTTGAAGAATTGGCTACTTTATCAAATCTTGAATTACAAAATTATAAACCAGTTATGGAAAATATAAATTTATTTTCCCTTGTTGAAGAAATAATCGAAGAACACGAAAACAAAGCAGGAAAGAAAAATGTAGAAATAAAAGTGTCAATTTCTAAAGATCATTATTTAAAAACTGATTCTCTTTTGCTCTACAGAATACTGGCAAATCTTATATCAAATGCAATAAAATATTCCTTTGATAACGAAGTAGTTCATGTCAAAGCTAAGAAATTTGATAATTACACTCAAATAATTGTAAAAGATTTTGGTATAGGAATTAAATCAGAAGAATTGAATAGAATTTTTGAAAGATTTTATAGAGCCTCAAATGCAAAATTTTTTAAAACTTCAGGAATGGGCTTAGGCCTAGCACTTGTAAAACATGCTATTTCTATTCTTCATGCAAAAATCGAAGTTAATTCAAGTTATATGCTTGGAACAGAATTTAAAATCACTATCTAATTCTTTGGATCCAGTGTGTCTCTTAATCCATCTCCAACTATATTAATACTCAAAACAATTACAGCTATTATCATTCCTGGGAATAGTGATATCCAGGGTGCGCTAAGCAGAAAATTATTTCCTTCTCCAACCATACTTCCCAATGTTGGGTATGGAGGCGGAACACCTAATCCTAGAAACCCCAAAGAAGCTTCAGAAAGAAGTGCTGTAGAAAAATTTGTAGTAAATGACACTATGAATATGGATGATATATTTGGGATAATATCGGTTAAAATAATTCTCGAACTACTTTTTCCAAGGGACCTTGATGCAGTAACATATAAATTTTGCTTTACTGAAATAGAAGAACCTCGAATAGTTCTTGAAAAAATCGGTATATAAATTATTCCTATAGCTATTATTAAGTTTTGGACAGTCGCTCCAAAAAGAGCAATGATAAAAAGAGCTAATATTATTGAAGGAAAAGCGAACATAGCATCTATCAATCTCATTATGATATTATCAACAACTCCTCCAAAATATCCAGAAACCGATCCGATTAAAGTTCCCACTATAGAAGCAAATACAATAGCCATAGATGCTATATAAAGACTTCCCTGAACTCCATATATTATCCTTGAAAGTATATCTCTTCCAAATTGATCAGTACCAAACCAATGCTGAGTCGAAGGACCTGACATAAAAGCATCAGGATCCATAGCAATGGGATCATAAGGTGCAAATACACCTGGAAAAAAGGCTACTAACAGGAAAAAAATAAATATAATAGAACACATAATATTAAGGGGATTTTGAGTAAATTTTCTTTTTAGTTTTTTAAACTCTTTATTCATACAAATACTCCATCTAATTCAATTCAATTCTCGGATCAATGACACTATATAAAATATCAACAAGAATATTTATAAGTATTATCATAACTCCGATAAAAGTGACAATTCCCTGCACAACTGGATAATCTCTCTGATTAACAGCTTGAAGAAGCAATCTACCTATTCCGGGTAAAGCAAACATCTTTTCAATTATTATTGTTCCCCCAATAAGATACCCCAACTGTATTCCTGTCACTGTAATTACAGGAATAAGAGCATTTCTAAGCGCATGTTTCATTATTATTTTTCTTTTGCTTACTCCCTTAGCATAAGCCACTTTAATATACTCCTGGGAAAGAACATCAAGCATAGAATTCCTTGACATTCTCATTATTTGAGCGGCAATCATAAGACCTAAAGTAATAGCAGGAATTAACATTATCTGGAGGTTTTTAAAAGGTTCTTGAAAAAATGGAACAAATCCAAAAAGAGTATAATTTACAAAAAAACTAGAAATAAAGACTATAAGCAGTGACCCAATCCAAAAAACTGGTGCCGAAAGACCTATTAAACCTAAAAATCTTATAGAGTAATCTGTTTTTGTATTTTTCTTTACTGCTGATATAATTCCGAATGGAACACCTATGAATATACTAAATATTATTGATAGCAGAGCAAGTTCAAAGGTCACTGGAAACTTTTGGGCTATCAATGAACTCACTTCTTCGCCTGTTCTTATCGAAGTTCCAAGGTCCAAAGTAACTAAATTTTTTAACCAGACTAAATATTGTACTACTACAGGTTTGTCCAAGCCATATTTAATATACAAATCCTGCATTTGTTCTTCTGAAAGAAAATTTTGAGTTCCTAACATGATATCTATAACATCGCCTGGAACGAGATGTATTGCAATAAAAACAAACAATGTAAGAATTATAATTGTAGGTATAGCTGAAATCAATCTTCCTAAAATATATGCTAATTTCAAATCTTTCTCCCGCTTAAAAAAAGGACGCCCATAACATTGGGCATCCTATTTAATTATCTTCTAAAATTTATTTATCTAACCATACTTCCCTTAAAAAGGTTAAACTACCATTACTCATTGTCTTAAATCCTTCTACACTCTTCTGACCTGCATAAATGTTATTTGAACAGTAAAGGAAGATAATTGGCGATTCTTCAACAATCAATTCCTGGAATTCGTTGTATATTTCTTTTCTCTTTTCATATTCAACTGTTTCTCTTCCTGCATCTAAAAGTTCATCTGCCTTTTCATTATTGAAATTAAATTTGTTAGTTGATCCAGTAGA
>CAZGZM010000015.1:0-18593 GCA_964529955.1 uncultured Thermotogaceae bacterium | reverse complement strand
ACGGATGATTTTATGAACGGAATAACGTTCACTTATAATAATAGTATTCTAAATATTGACATGACAAGTCTTCCTCTAAAAACAGGGGACGTAACTACCGAAGCTACAGTTTCAACAAAGGTAAAAATGTTAAATGTGAACAAATTAGAAACAGACACTGGAACACTGCTCATAATTCGTCATTTTGACAGTAACAAGCAAGATGATGATTAAAGGAGATGATCCTATCAGAAAAAAAGGAATTGTTTTAATAATAGTTTTACTGGTATTTATAGTTTTTTCAGTCGCCGGATTGGTTTTATTCTTTCTTTCAACCAATCAATTAAATAAAATGAAGGTTCTCGAAGCAGAAACCAAATCTCATTATCTGGCTTATTCAGGTGTTGAACTTGCCTTTGACTATGTTCTTGAATCGCATGACAGTTCTTCAACGATTATATTTGGAACTCTTTCCGAGAATTCAGAAACGGATAACTTCCAGATACTCCATAGAACACCTGATTCAACTTCCTTTGAATATATTAGAAATGATATAGAAGAAAACATGAATCTTTTTGGTAATTCAAATATTATAGTTGCTATTTACCCTATTTCTGGAGGATTTAGATTTGTTTCAAAAGGAAGAGTAAATGATGTTGAAAAAATTATTACTGTTGAAAGAAATCTTTTCTTTGGTGGAATGAGTTTAGCAGATCTTGATTATGCAATATTTACAGTTGGAGAAGATGATTCCATTAGTTTAAAGGGAAATTTTACTACAATTTTTGGAGATGTTGGAACAAACTCTGATGAATATGAATTCGATGATTTTGAAGACCATATAATTGGAACATTCACACCTGGCTTGCAACTGGAATTTATTTTACCTGAATTTCCAAATTATGCAACTAATACAGATATCAACGTAACTCAGCATTCATTTTATACAATTGATGCGAGTTCTGGATATAATGATATAACAGTAAGTGAATCTGGTGTTTTAATTATTGATACTGGAGACTCAACAACCAATTATATAAGTATAGTTTGTAACACCATGTCTCTTGGTTCCATCCATGAAATAGGTGCAAGTAAAGCAATATTTTATGTATATGATGGATTTACGTTTGGTGGAGATGGAACACTTGAGGGAGATATCACATTTATCTCTGCAGGTGATGTCAGTATTAGCAATACTTCTGGAGAGGAATTAAATCTTGCTGTTTACGCTCCTAATTCAGAAATAACTTTAACTGGAAACTCAACTATTACGGGAAGTTTTATAGGAGAGGTAGTTAATGTAACTGGTAATTCGATCGTTTCGTTTAGAAATGTAACTGATGGATTGGATTTTATAGACATTACCGATTCTGAGGGAGATTTACTTGCAATTGCAAATATCTGGAGTAGATAAATAAAATAATTCTCAGATTATACTGTTATAATTTAAATATATTTATTTCAAGGAGGAATCTATCATCAAAAGGTTCTTGTTTTTTTTTGTAATATTATTTATAATCTTTATTTTCATAGCTTGCTCAACTCCTCAATACACTATAGACAATGTTGAAGTAGATGGTGCAAGTAACAATTTCATGGTTTCGTTAAAAATTTCTGGCAAAAGTTTTATTGAGCCTTCGATATTGATTACAGAAAATCGAAAACCAAGTAGTGCAAATGATGGAATAATTATGAACGGTTATTCTTTTTTGTATAAAACAGATAATTCGCAGGTCGATAAATTGTATTTTACTCTCATAAACAGAGAAAAATTCATAAGTTCTCCATATGAATATGTAATAGATAAAACTACTTATACTTTAGATCCTCCTGATATCGAAGTTAACTTTGTTAAAGGAGAATTTTTAATAGAAGCTATAACTGATTATGAATCTGATTTAACATTTA
Source organism: uncultured Thermotogaceae bacterium (assembly GCA_964529955.1). Lineage (GTDB taxonomy): Bacteria > Thermotogota > Thermotogae > Petrotogales > Kosmotogaceae > JASGMR01. The sequence continues at coordinate 16,706 of CAZGZM010000015.1, read as the reverse complement.
ACTTTGCAATTGACAATATGTTATTTTCTGTAACTGAAAAAGAAATATTTTATACTCCAGAATCGACCGAAGAAATAAATGGTTCCTGTTTTATTGTTGACAATGAAACAGAAGAAAAATCTCAAAGAGTTTTCTTCAGTTTTAAAAAACCACCTGATAATTCTCCAAATGTTAAAGTACTAGAAGCATCATTTGATGCTAATAACTCAATTAAAGTAACAATAAAAGACGATTATGATGATTTAAAGGATCTTTCCATAAATGCTACTTGTAGTGATACTCCCTGTTTTTTTAATGGAGGTAGTCTTTATTTAGAATTTCCTCTTGATGATGGTATTTGGCCTCTACAGATTAACGTAATTGATTCATCAGGAAACTCGACAATAATTAACAAAAATGTTAATGTAAAAAATATACCCTCTGATGAAATTCCCGTTCTATATATTGAAGAAGGCGCATCCAGAAAGGCAAAGTGGATTTCTCCATCAGAAACAAATGATTTGCAACTTTTTAAAAATAACATATGGAATAATATTCAGAGAGATAGCGAATCTTCTGATAAAATGACCGTTCAGAGTGAATATATAAATAAAGATGGAGATATTTACCGTTTATTATCCAGTTCTATTGATAAAAAATATCTTCCTTCTGTTCCCGTATTTGCAATTGAAAGTTTTTATAAAAGATATTCATCGGATACTATTCTTTCTCTTTTTGGAGCAAATACTTTTTTACCGGGTTTTCAAGAATATAAAATAATGAGTAGCATTGCAATACCAAATTATAATGTTTTGAAAATAGATAATGGTGCTTCAATTAATCTTTCTATGGGTAGTACAATTTTGCTTTCAGGAATTCTGGATATTGATGGTAAAGAAGATAGAGTGAGAATATTTTCTGGTTCTAATAAAAATAGTATTGAGATTAATAACGGTGGTATTCTAATAGCTAGAGGTGTTAATTTCGATAATATTAACCTTCAAATCAATGAAGGGGCTGTAGTAGTATTATATAACTGTGATTTTATTGATGGAAGTATAAAAATTCAAAATGCAAATACTGTCTACTTCTATAATTCAAATATAGAATCTGATATTTCTTTAAATAGTATTGATGAATTGAATATTTTTAAGAGCTCTCTGTCTGATAAAAATATAAGGATACAAAACTCATCCAACCTTTGCATATATGATTCGCAAATATCAGCAGAAACTTTAGAAATATTATTCATGTCAAAGGGAAATGTTTACAAATCAACATTGACTGCTTCTTCTCTATTAATGGAGGGAAACGTATATGTTAATATGTTCAATAACGAAATAAATAGTGATAAAATTGAATTAAAGAAGGGAAGCACTGTTGTCATAAAAAATTCTTTTATGTATTCAGATGAAATTGTTTTATCTGAAATTTCTATGATTAAATCTGATAAGGAAATTGAAAATATCGAATTAAAAGATTTTTCAGATATTAAAATTTATGATTTTTGAAAACTTTAATTATAAAGCATATAAAAAAATAAAACTTCCAGAAAACGCCAGAACTACTCATGCTACGCAATTACTGGCATGGTATGTAAAGCCTTCAAGAGGTATTAAATCAGTATTAGAAGTAGGAGCTGGGTCAGGCTATATTTCAATTTATTTAGGGAAAAAGTTTCAATCACTAAATATTAAAGGGCTAGAGATTAATAAAGAATGTATAAATATTTTTAATAAAGGAATAAAAATGAACAATTTACCGAATGTTTCAATCATAAATAATAACCTGTTTGATGAGGATTTTTTAAAAGCAGAGAAAGAATACGATATGATAGTTTCTAATCCTCCTCATTACATAGAACCTGGTATTTGGAGTAATTCAGATACAAGAATTACTGAAAGGTCCTTTACTACAAATCAATTTGAAAAGTTCGTTTATTCTATGAGTAAACTTCTTAAGAATAAGGGAACCTTTTATATAATTTTAAATACAAGAGATTCCATTTACTGGTTTTCTGAATTATTAAAAAACAACATGGGTATACATAGAATGAGATTTGTCCATGGAAAACCAGGAAAGCAAGCCCGGCTAATTTTAATTAAAGGAATAAAAAATTCTAGGAGTAACGTGGTCGTTGAGCCAACAATATATTTAGAAAGTGGTGATAATAGTGTTCATAACATTTGAAGGTATAGATGCGTGTGGAAAAACTACTCAATACAGATTATTAACTGAAATGCTTAAAGAAAAAAATATTCCTTTTATTTTTATTAGAGAACCAGGCGGAACAAAAGCTGGAGAGGATATAAGAAATATTTTACTCCACAATGATTATTGTTTGAGCCATAAAACTGAAGTTCTTCTATTTGTAGCTTCAAGAGCTCAGTTAACAAAAAATATAATCGCTCCTTCTTTGGAAGAAGAAAAAATTATTATTGCTGATAGGTTTATGGATTCATCAGTTGCTTATCAGGGTTATGGAAGAGGATTAGGAAGCGAAATTGTGAAATCATTAAATAATTTTGCAGTTGGGCAATATATTCCTGATATTACATACTTTATTGATATTACAGTTGATGAGGCCTTTAAAAGAATGAAACTGAGTAAAAAAAATGATAAAATTGAGCTAGAAGGTAAAGAATTCTTTGAAAAAGTTAGAAATGGTTACCTTGAATTAATGAAAGAAAACGAAGACAGGTTTATATATATAGACGGAATGAAAGAAGAAGAAGAAATTTTTAAAAAAATCAAAGAAGTGTTTTTACAGAAATATTCAAAGAAAAAGAGGTGATAAAATGTATTTAGACAAATTTTCAGAAAGAACAGCAAGAATATTCATGTTAGCCCAGAGCGAAGCATACAATCTTGGTCATCCCTATGTAGGAACTGAACATCTATTACTTGCAATATGTAGAGCACCCGACGAAAATTCAACCAAGATTTTAAATAGACACCAGATATATTATCAAACTGTGTTAAGAATTATAAATAGAGAAACAGGAACAAATATTCGACAATCAGTTATTGGAAGTCCGTTACCTACAGAAAGAACAAAAAGGGTAATAGAATATGCGTTTAATGAAATTACAAAGGATAAAAGGGAAAAAATAACTGTTGAAGATATATTGATTGGAATACTAAAAGAAGAAAATGGAATAGCTGCAAAGGTATTCACTGAAATGAAAGTTAAAAAGGAACAAATGATAAAGGAACTAAAAATATCTATCAATATGAACAGAAGAAAATATAGAATTATAAATCCTGCTGCAAAGGACAATAATTTGCAAAAATCTCCAATTGTTAAAACAATAGAGCAGGAAACAGAAAACAAAAATTTGACCGAGGTGTTAAGAAGGTTAAAATCATTTGGTACTGATATTACTGAAGTCGCCCGAGAAGGTAGACTAGACCCTATTATAGGTAGGGAAAATGAAAAGACAAGATTAATGGAGATCCTTACAAGAAGAAAGAAAAATAATCCAGTTCTTGTAGGCGATCCTGGAGTTGGTAAAACTGCAATCGTAGAAGGATTAGCCCAGATGATTGTAGATGGAATGGTTCCTAAACCTCTTGAAGATAAAGTTATATTTGCACTGGATTTACCTGCACTTGTAGCTGGGACAAAATATAGAGGAGAATTTGAGAAGAGAATTGTAGAACTAGTAAATATTCTTAAAAATAACAGGGAAATTATTCTTTTTATAGATGAAATACATAATCTCGTTGGAGCGGGATCAGCTGAAGGTACTATGGACGCAGCAAATACTTTAAAACCAGCTCTCGCATCTGGAGCGATAAAATGTATCGGAGCAACAACTGCAGAAGAATATAGAAAATATATAGAAAAGGATATGGCTCTTGAAAGAAGATTCCAAAAGATATCAGTCACCGAACCTTCTGTTGAAGTTAGCATTGAGATACTTAAAGGAATCAAATCAAAATACGAAAAACATCATAAAGTAGAATTCTCCAAAGAAGCCTTGGAAAAATCTGTCAAATTGTCAAAAAGATATGTAACTGAAAGATATCTTCCTGATAAAGCAATTGATGTAATTGATGAAATTGGATCCAGATATAGATTAAAAAAACTAATTCTTCCTGAAAAATTGAGAAATCTTCAGGATGAAATACAGGAAATAGAGACAAAGGGATTTGATGGTGAAGAGGTAGATAATGAATATCTTGCAAAAATTAAGGAAAAATTCATAGATGCCTATAATAGGTGGAAAGATAGAGCCGAAAATGAAATCATTAAAATTGAAGGTTTTCATGTAGAAGAAATGATTTCTAACTGGACAGGTATTCCACTAAATAAACTGGGACAGAATGACAAACAAAAACTGTTAAATCTTGAAGATAGCTTACATGAAAGAATAATTAGTCAGGATGAAGCAATTAATGCCATAGCAAAGGCATTGAGAAGATCAAGAAGCGGTATTAAAGATCCAAATAAGCCAATCGGATCTTTCCTTTTCCTTGGGCCTACTGGAGTAGGAAAAACAGAACTTGCTAAAGCTTTAGCAGAATATCTATTTGAAGACGAAAGAAAACTCATCAGAATTGATATGTCTGAATATATGGAAAAATTCTCAGTTTCAAGGTTAATCGGTGCGCCTCCAGGTTATGTTGGATATGACCAGGGAGGATCACTTACCGAAATGATAAGAAAAAGACCCTATTCTGTAATTCTTTTTGATGAAATTGAAAAGGCACATGTTGAAATTTTTAATATTCTTCTTCAAATTATGGATGATGGAAGATTAACAGATTCCTTTGGACATGTTGTTGATTTCAGAAATACAATTATAATAATGACAAGTAATATTGGCGGATCTTTTATAAATAAAACAAAATCATCACTTGGATTTACATCATCAGATCAAAAAAATGAAAGTGATTACCAGAAGATGAAAGAAATTGTTATGGATAAAGTTAAGAAAACATTCAGACCAGAGTTTATTAATAGAATCGATGAAATTGTAGTGTTTAAACAATTAAACAGAGAAGAAATAAAGGAAATTATTGATTTAATTTTCATAAATATACAGGCTAGACTTGAAGGTATGCGCATAAATATTGTACTTGATGATACAGCTAAGGAATTTATCCTTGAAAGTGGATATGATCCAGTTTTTGGAGCAAGACCCCTTAAGAGAGCAATCCAAAAATATATTGAAGATGCATTATCCGAATCTCTTTTAAGAGAAGAGATTTTACCTCATGATAATATTATTGTAAAGGCTCATAAGGGTTCAATTCTTTTTGAAAGAATAGAAAGTAACGTTCTTCAACCTGTAAAATGACAAAAAGGTTAAAGGGATACATTTGCAGCAACTGCGGTTTTGAATCACCTGTATGGTTTGGAAAGTGCCCATCCTGTAATTTGTGGGATGTGGCAGTTTCCTATGAAAAAGAAAAAAAAGCATCTACAAGGGAAACTGGTATTATAAAAGAAAAACTTAATGAAATATCTCTTGAAAGCAAACCTAGAATTTTAACTGGCTTAGATGAATTCGACAGAAGTATAGGCGGAGGTATTGTACCAGGAAGTGTTTCTCTTCTCAGTGGAGAACCTGGAATAGGAAAATCAACTATCATGCTTCAAATTTGTGAATCAGTTGCAAAAAAGGGAAGAGTATTATATTTTACTGGTGAAGAATCATCAAAACAAATAAAGATAAGAGCTGAACGATTAAAATTAAAAAATCAGGATAATATTGATATAGTAACATCATTTGACATAGAAGAAACACTTGAAAATATAAGTGCAAAAGAATATATTTTAGTTATATTCGATTCGCTTCAAACTATTAAAAAGTCATCGATACCTGGAATTCCCGGAAGTATTATTCAAGTTAGAGAATGTGCTAATGATATTGTTAATAAAGCTAAATCACAGGATATTCCTGTTTTCATCGTTACTCATGTAACCAAGCAGGGAAACATAGCAGGTCCAAAAACAGTGGAGCATCTTGTTGACTGCCTTTTATATTTTGAATCAGGTAAGAAAGGTTATAGGATTCTAAGAACATTAAAAAACAGATTCGGCCCTTCTGATGAAATATCTGTATACGAAATGTCTTCAAGGGGTCTCATCGAAATTGAAGATATTTCAAATATATTTGTTGATGAATATTCATCAGCACCAGGAAACGTAATTTCTGTAGTTAATGAAGGGTCCAGATCTTTTTTCGTAGAAATCCAATCTTTAGTTTCAAAACCTATTTATGGAACACCAAGAAAGTTGACATCGGGAGTTTCTCTTGATAGAGTTTTATTAACATCTGCAGTTTTAACAAAAAGACTTGGAGTTCCACTCGATAGTATGGATATTTACGTAAATGTAGCAGGTGGATTGCAGGTAAAGGATACAGCAACAGATCTTTCAATTGCTCTTTCATTATTATCATCCTTTTCAGACATAAGTATCCCTGTAGATTTTGTGAGTTTTGGAGAAATAGCATTAGACGGTACTCTAAGAGGAGTCTACAGTTCAGATAAAAGGTTAGATAGAATTAAGCGATCAAATAAAAGAGCTGTTTATCCTGAAAAAAATAATGGTATGAGTAACGTGAAGGATTTATTCACTTTTTTAAGGAGAATGAATGATGGATCATGAAATTCTTATAAAAAAATTAAAAAAAATATCTCCTGGAACAGATATAAGGGTAGCCATTGATAATATTATAAGTGCTGACATAGGTGCTTTGATTGTTTTTGCAGATGATGAAGAAAGATGTATGGATATTATTCAACCAGGTTTTGAAATTAATTGTCCCTTTGATCCAAATAAACTATTTGAGCTTGCAAAAATGGACGGAGCAATAATAATCTCTGAAGATACTTCCAAAATTTTATTTGCTAATGTCCAGCTTACTCCTGATCCCACAATTCCTACAAATCAGACAGGCATGAGACATAGAGCGGCGGAAAGATTTGCAAAACAGAAAAGTATGTTGGTAATAGCCATTTCAAAAAGAAGAAAGGAAATGTCAATCTTCTACGATGATATTCATTATACTCTTCTTTCTGTTGAAGCTGTATTATCTAGATTAACTCAAACAATGTTTACTCTTGAAAAATATAAAAGTGCGTTTCTTGATGGCATAGAAGAAATTGATATGCTTGATAAATCAGAAAGTTTGACCCTCTATGATGTTGTTGAAACAATACAGAAGGGTTTTGTAATATTAACCGTTTCTAAAGAACTTGAAATATCTCTCGCTCAGATTGGTAAAGAAGGGGCTCATTCAATAATGCAACTCAACGAAATTAACTTTGGTGTTAGAGATGAACTAAAAGAACTTATGCTTGATTATAGCAAAACTTTACCTCCAATAGATGATATAGAAGTTATTCTAGACAATTCAGATAAGTTTATTGAAAAAGGGTCTGTAAATAAGCCGACTTTTTCAAAGTTACTTGGTTATGAGGTCCATAATGCTTCAGATTTATTTGATACAATTGTAAATGCAAAGGGAATAAGATTCATAAAAAGAATCCCAAGAATTCCTTTAAATGTTGCTTATAAAGTCGGCTTGAAATTTGGAAGTTTTCAAAATCTTGTTAAAGCAAATTACAATGAAATCAAAGAAGTCGAAGGTATTGGTGATGTTCGAGCTTCTATGATTTCAAATAAAATCATTTCCTATCTTAGGAACCTGGATAATCAAAGATTATAATCTATTTTTATTTCATTCTTTCCTTCAAGAAAATAATCAGGAACAGATATTTTTTCATTTGGTCTTTTATCTATAAATTCTTTTATATATTTTAAATAATCCTTTGCAGTATTATCCCAAGTATACTTGGACATTACTCTTGAATATCCTGCATCTGAAAAATAATTGTACTGCTTTTCATCCAACAGACCCTTTAATCCAACTATTATTGTATCTATATCCATTGGATCTACTAAACATCCATATTCATGAAATTTGGTAATTTTTTCATCGTTTTCATAACTGATTTCCTTTGAGAACAATGATTCTGAAGGACCACCATATTTCGTCACAAGAACCGGTAACCCGCAAGCTGCAGCTTCAAGAGGGGCTAACCCAAATGGTTCATAATAAGTGGTTAAGGCAAATATACCATTATTTTTAGCACCGATTCTATATAGAGAAGCTAGTTCAAGTTGATTATTTATATTAATAAAGTACAAAGAATCTCCTATATCATATCTCTTAGCAATTTCAAATATTTCTTTTAATACATTTGCTTCTACAGTATCGTATTCCATACTATATTTTCTGGGATCACTCATTCCCTTTGTAACGATAATAAGATTATAGCTTTCATTTATCTCCTTAGCTTTTGCAAAGGCTTCAACCATAGCTTTATGATTCTTTTTTGGATCCAATCTGCTTGAGCATATTACCGGAGGAAGTTTTGACTTACTTGGATTTTCAGAATATATTTCACTATACCTTTCCTCAATTGATTTATCAACTTCCTGTTCAGTCTTATTAAATATTTTTATATTTACACCCGGTGGAACTACCTTGATCCTTTGCTGATTAATAATATCATTGTATAAATTATGAGTGTATTGTTCTTCCTTTTCCTGGAATGTGCTTGTAAATATAACTGTAGCATATTTCATAGATAAACGCTCAGCAGTTATTCTAGAAGAAAAGTGGTAGTATTCATCAAGTTTGTCAAATTTTTGAAAGGAAAGAAGTTTATCCAATTTCTGAGCTCCAAGAGAATGGCCAGTGAATGAAAATGGTATACCTGTTTTTTTAAATAATAGTACTCCAGCTAAACCTCCATCACCATAATTAGTTACGAAGAAATCTGGAAAAGATTCTTTACTTTCTTTATAAAATTTAATTATATTATCTGTCCATTCGTTCAAATGTGGTGATAAGAAGCAGTGAATTTTGTACCGTTGGTTGGACTGCCGATAATATTATCTGTCCATTCATTCAAATGCGGCCATAAAAGTTCTTTTCTTAAAAAATCTGATGGTCCACAATCAATTCTTAATATTCTTACTCCATCAATATCATGATAAAAATCTAATTGATTAGAAAATTCAACCCATTCCTTATCATTTATCCTTCGAGTGATAATATCTATTTCCTCACCCATATGAGCCATTGACCTTGCAACTTCTTTTACGTAAACTAGTTGCCCGCCAAAATCAGGGTGAGAACCCCATCTTCTATCCTCCGAATCAAAATTACCCTGTGGGTTTAAAAATGCAATCTTCATTATAATACCTTCCCTGTATATTTTTTGTATAACTCCCTGACATCTGGAATCTTTTCTTCTTTATTCTTTAATGCTATTTTAAATGCCGAAAGGCACGTCCCTATCAATGTTGATTTAAATATATCATATCCATGAAGTATACCATAGTAAAGACCAGCCCATAATGCATCACCAGCTCCAGTTGTATCATATACATCATTTGCTAAAGTGTTAATTTTTACAAATTCTTTTCCATCTGATACCAGAGAGCCATCCTTTCCCATGGTTAAAACTACGTATTTTGCTCCAAACTCAAGATACTTAAATATGTATTCGTGGGGAAACATTTTTTTCTTAAAAAGATGGTACGAATCGTCCTCAGATGGTTTAATTAAATAAACATTTTTTACAAAGTTCTTGATGTATTCAAATCCGTTGTGATTTTTCTGCCACAGCTTTTCCCTATAGTTAGGGTCAAAACATATTTTTATATTTTTTTCTTTTGATTTTTTAACTATTCTTTCTACGGTTGTTCTTGATGGTTCCTTAGAAATCGGCCAACTACTTAAATGAATTATTGAAATATCATCCAAGAGGTCATCCAATCTCTCATCATATTTCAATTTGTAATCTGCTCCTCTAAGAGGAAAAAAATCAGGTGTATCTTTGCTTTTATTTATAAATACCATAGATGTATTTCTTTCCTCATCCATTTGCATTAAGGAAACATCAACTTTTCTATCATTCATTTTCCTTCTGAAATTTTCTCCAAAGGAATCATTCCCTACTCTGGTAAAAAGTATTGATTTAATTCCGATATCCGATAAATTTCGTGCAATATTTCCTGGAGAACCTCCATAGGAAAGATCGAAAGACTTTGCGCTATTCAAATCTACACCATATTTACTTGTAATAAAATCAAGAACAAGTTCTCCAACTACCAAAATTTTCATCATTATTTTGCTAAAGCTCCCATTGGATCCCAAGGTTTTAAAATAACAGGTTCCTTTTCCAACAATTTAACTATCTCAGTATCAACATACTTCTTTTCTACTGCAACTTCATATATAAATTCATTGAACCATTTGTCAGTCATTAGAAAGTACCCCTTATCGCCAGGTTTTTCGCTCCAACTATTTTCAACTCTCCATTTTAAAGGATTTCCATTTTCATCCAGATCTACTCCTGTAAAAACCATTGCGTGAGTCATCATACTTTGACCATAATCCAATCTTTCCGATTTATTTGATTTAAAGTTTTCTCCATATACAAGGTTATAATCAAAAATTTCTGTGCTCATAACACCAAGATCTCTTTCTAACCATTTGCCAACATCACAACCAAACCATACATGCTTTCCATCCTTAATCATTTCTAATGCAGCTTTTTTAAATACAGAGATATCAACATTAATATATTTAATAATGTCACCTTCAATTACATTTCCTAAAAATTCTACTGTATAAAGATCATTAAACGGTTTATCTCTCGTTGGAGCATTTATAAGACACATCATTGAGTCTAAATCAAAATTAACAAATTTTTTAAAGAAAACATCAGGTGTAATAATTCCCTCTCTGAAAAATTTTCCTTCAGTATCTTCCCACTGCCAAACGAATTCCTTTGGAGGTTCTCCCAAATGAATAACTAACATTCTATAAATTTGTTTTAACATATCGCCCTTTAAATCTCTTAGTTCCTCATAGGTTTTTCCAGATTCATATTTATTTTTAAGAACTGCTGCATATTCTTTTAATTTAAGAGTTATAAGAGTATTCATTGTCCTTGTATTACTGCTACTTTCTGTTTCTGGCATGAAACTCTTTGGAACAACACCATATTTTTTTACAAGATTAACAAACATGTCCCATTGGCCACCATCCTGAACTGGACTTTGAAGTAAGTGCATAAATATTCTACTTTGAACTGGTTCTTCTATAACAGAAATAATACTCTCTAAAAAATAATTTGATTTTTCGAATTTATCCCAGAACATCAAATAATTTTGAGATAATTCAAAATCCTTTATTCTATACTTTTTTATTACTTCATTTCTTAATACATTGGTTCCGGCAAACAACCAGCACCTACCGCTTTTTTCCTGTGCAAGAATATTATTTTCTTCAAGCTTATTTGAGTAAATATTGTTTAGCTCTGTTAGATGTTTTCTATTTAAAGCTACATTCCCCACTGGATTTTTAGTAACTGCGTTCATAGCTAAAATGTTTTTCTTTTCTTCGAAGAATTCTTTTGAAAACTTATTTAAATCAGATTTTGTTATATTATTTTTCATTTCTATACCCCCTTTTCATATATTTTATCATATATAAAAAAACGAAAACCCCTATTATGGGGTTTTCGCAATATTGCAATTCCAGCGATCTATATATAAAGTATGAATATTGGAATCGTTCAATAAAGTTTAATTAGTCAAGGGGTTCAACATTAACTGCTTGAGGGCCTTTCTGGCCTTCAATAACTTCAAAAGATACCTTTTGATCTTCGTTTAATGTTTTGAAACCATCTGATTGAATACCAGAATAGTGAACAAATACGTCTCCGCCTTCGTCTGAAGTGATAAATCCATAACCCTTGTTAGCATTGAACCATTTTACTTTACCTGTCATTAATTTCCTCCTAAAATTTCTCGCTCGTACATAATTAAGCAAGTTGCATATCTTTAATTGTTCCCTTTGAACAACTACCTTTTAATATACCAAAAAGCGCCTTGATATATGTAACATTAATAATAAGATTTAATTTCTATTACTTGTATTATTGATATTATTTTAACATTAAAAATTTTAAGAATAAAAAAATCCTCGCATAAAAGCGAGGATTTTTCTGACACAATTCCATTTATTTATATATGAAGTCTATCCTGGAATCGCAATTAATCTTCGACTAGTTCAACTTTTACAGCTTGTGGACCCTTTTCTCCATCTATTATTTCGAAAGAAACTCTCTGATCTTCATTCAATGTTTTATAACCATCCACCACGATACCAGAAAAATGCACAAATACATCGTTTCCTTCGTCTGTTGTTATAAATCCGTAACCCTTTTTAGCATTGAACCATTTTACTTTACCTTTCATTTATTCCTCCCAAAAATCCTATGCACCATTTGCATGTAGTTAAATTAACAGTAAGTTGCTCATCATACATCTATAATAAAATTTACAAAAGAGAAATTTAATTTCTACAACGCAACTGATAATTTTTCTTTTCTTTACTTCATCTGGATATTATCAGCATGTATTACAACCTTACTGCATGGATGCCCCAATCGATTTTCTATTTGATTACTCTTGAGACCTTTAATTTTTTCAAGTTCATCTGAGTTGAAATTTATTATTCCTCTACCAATATTCTTCTTCTCAATCTTTATATCAACTACATCTCCTTCATTGAATGAACCAGAAATCTCTTTTACTCCAATTGCTAGAACGCTTTTTCTACTTTTAAGAGCTTTTTCAGCTCCTATATTAAGGACTATTTTTCCCTTTGGTTTAGTTAAAAAACCAATCCAGCTTTTCCTCGCCTGGAGTTGATTTTCTGGAGGAAAAACAGTACCTGCTTTTCCAGTAGCGACAAATTTAGCTATATTTTCATATTTTCTTCCATTGCAAATACAAGATCTGACACCATTTTTTGAAGCATTGTGGGCTGCATTAATCTTTGAAGTAATTCCCCCAGAACCCCAGCTAGTGGAGTTGAAAACCTTTAAACTGATACCATCGTTGTACTCATCAATTAAAGACCCATCTTCCGCTATAACTCCATCACAGGAAGTGAGTAAAATAAGATAATCAGCAGCCCAACCAATAGCAAACATTGAAGCTAAAATATCATTATCGCCAAACATTATTTCTTCCGTGGCTATCGAGTCGTTCTCATTAATTATAGGAATTATTTTCATCTGAGTCAAGCCTATCATAGTGTTTCTTAAATTAAGAAACCTTTTTCTATCACTAAAGTCATCTCTTGTTAACAATATTTGTGAAACCTTTATATTATACAAATCAAATACATTCTCATACATTTTTACAATTTGTACCTGCCCAGCAGAACAAAGAGCTTGTTTTATATATAAGTCATTCTTTTTTATTTTTTCTTTTAAATAACCATACCCAGCTGCTTTTGAACCTGAAGTTACCAATACAACTTTGCTACCTTTATTGAAAATCTGAGAAATAATTCTACAGAGTTCTGCAATATATTTTTTGTCAATTTCTCCATTTTTATTAACTAAAAGATTGCTCCCAATTTTTATTACTACTTTATTCATTATAACCTCGTTTGATAATCTCCATTAATAATATACTTGTATGTTGTTAGTTCCTTTAAACCAACAGGACCTCTAGCTTGTATTTTTTGAGTACTTATTCCTATCTCTCCACCAAATCCAAACTTTCCTCCATCTGTGAATCTAGTTGAAGCATTAATATATAGAACAGCAGAATCAATAGAATTGACAAATTTCTTCGCATTGAAATAGTTTTCAGTAAGAATGGATTCGGAATGATTTGATGAATATTTATTTATATGATCAATAGCTTCGTCGATGTTTTTAACTACTTTAATTCCAAGAATAAAATCAAGGTATTCTTTACTCCAATCCTCTTCAGTGGCTGGTTGAACATCGATAATATTAAGAGTATTTTTGCAACCCTTTAGAAGAACTTTTTTCTCATCCATTTTTTTCTTCAATAATGGTAGGAAATCATTAGCAATATCTTTATGCACCAGAATTTTTTCAACCGAGTTGCAAGTTCCGGGTCTCTGGGTTTTTGCATTATCTATAATTTCAAGAGACTTTTCAAAATCAGCTGAATGATCAACAAAAATATGACAGTTCCCAACTCCAGTTTCCAGAACTGGAACTGTAGAATTATTTACAACACTCTGTATTAAAGCATTTCCTCCTCTAGGAACAATAAGAGAGAGATACTCATTCATTTTAAGCATATCCATTACTCTTTCTCTTGATCTATCACTAACATATTCAATGGAACTTTCAGGGACCGCTGAATCAGAAAGACCTTTTTTTATTGATTTAACTATAGCTATGTTGGAATTAAATGCATCTGAACCTCCCCTGAGAAGAACTGGATTTCCAGACTTCATAGCCATTATATAAGCTTCCAATGTCACATTGGGTCTAGATTCATATATAATTCCTATAGGTCCTATTGGGACTCTAATTTTAGAAATTCTAAGACCATCTTCCTGTATCCAGGATGTTAAAATTTCACCTATAGGATCATCAAGAGATGCAACCTTCTCACATGCTTGAACCATTCCAAGAATTCTATTTTCTGTGAGAAGTAATCTATCTATCATAGATTTCTTAATACCCTTTTTTTCTGCTTCATTTATATCTTTTTTATTTTCAATTAAAATTGCTTCTTTGTCTTCCAAAATCGATCTTGATACTTTTAATAATGCTTCATTTTTTTCTTTTGAGGAAAGTTTCATTAAAACAAAACTGGATTTTTTTACCAGCTTTGCCTGATCATATATATTCAAGTTACTTCACTCCTTATACGTATCATAAAATTCTTTTGCTTTATCATAAGTGGTTAATAAGGCTTCTAAAATCGTTCCTCTCAAACCATTTTTTTCCATGAAATAAATTCCTTCTATAGTTGTACCAGCTGGCGAAGTAACTGTATTTTTTGCTATGCCCGGGTGCATCCCAGTTTTTTTTATTAATTTTGCTGATCCAATGATTGTTTGTAAAACCATATCCTTTGATTTCTCATAGGAAAAACCCATCTTTATCCCAGCATCAATCATGGATTCTATTATTACAAAAATAAAAGCTGGATTACTACCACAAAGTGCTGTAACAGCAGGGAAATCTCTTTCCTTTATTTGCGTTGATTTTCCCAAAGAGGAGAGAATTTTCTTTACAATATCAAGATCAGTTTTGTTTATATCTTCTGATAAACAGTATAAAGTCAAACCTTCTCCTACATAAGCAGGAAGATTAGGCATGATAGTAACTATTTTATTCATACCGGAAACATGCTTTATTTTGTGAATGTTGAAACCGGTTATTGGACTAATTATTATAATATCTTTATTTTTTGAGCTTTGAAACTTAATCAAAACACTTTCGGCATATTGAGGCTTTACACATGGAATTATCACATCTGAATTGTTTATAACATTTTCCTCTGTTTTACATACTGTAACTCTCTCATCAGAATGAAACTTCTTTGTTTTTTCTTTTTCAGGATCAAAAATATAATAATAATGTTCTCCATCTTCTTCTAGTAACCTTTGAATAAAAAGATTTCCAATATTTCCAACTCCTAGAATTCCTATTTTCATAACTCCTCCTTAAAAATACTGATTAATAAAAGTTGTTACCTTTTTGAAATCTTGACCAGAATAGTTACTATCTGCTTTTATCATATTTGTTTCAATTAATTCTTTAAAACAAGTAAAACCTGATAAGACACTCGATAATTGCCCAATAGTAACTTCCAATTCAGGATTTTCCTCTTTTTTTGATATATTTAAAACTCCATTTCTTAATTCAAATATAAAAATACCATTATTCCATTCACAATTTTTGTCGTTAACCTTTATAGCTATTTTTAAATCTTCTCACTTCACCTTCAATCCATTTAAATCTTCCAGACTGATAATTCTAACCATAGGAGAATTAAAAATCCTTCTTTTAACAAAGTTATAATTTTTTACATATGGCCATAAAACAAAATCATCTGGAGTATAAATATTTATTTTACTCAATTGTAAAGAAAGATCTTTTAGTGTTTTAAAGATAAATCTCTTGGTTTTCTCATCTTTAAAAATAAATCTAATGGTATTCAAATCTTTAAAAAAAAATTCTTTTACTATTAATAATCCCTGTACTTCTTTTTCCTTTAATCCATAGAGAATATATCCTTTGATTTCATCATCTTTATATATAATTATTAGTTTTTTTGATACGTCATTTGGCATCCAGAGCGTAAATTCCCTCTTCCAGTGTTCCTTTTCCCTTAAAATGAAATTATATTCTCCCTTTACTAGATTCTTAAGTTCTTCTATTGTATCCTTTTTCATATCTTCTAGAGAACTGTATTCAAAAAGATTATAAACACTTTTTTTAAATTTAAAGTCTTTAATTTCTCCGGATGGAATTGAGAATTCCTTTCTCTCATCCAATATTTCATATCCATATTTTCTGTAAAATTCTATACTGAAGGGATAAAGAACTGAAACCGGAACTTTCTTCTTTTTTAGAATTTTAAATGTCTCAGTCATAAGAAATTTGATTCCGCCCTTGCCTCTATAAATTGGAGAAGAACAAACATTACCAATTCCTCCCATGTTAACAATAGAATTACGAAAATTCATTTTTGTATTTAAAATTATTAGAGACGAAAGAAGTACTCCGTTTTCGAAAGCTCCCAGTTTTTCTACTGATTTATCTTTCAAAACATCCTTTAAGTGTTCCGAAACAGAAACCGCAATTTCCCTTGATACAGTGAAGGCAAAGCTATTTAA
>CAZGZM010000014.1:0-18731 GCA_964529955.1 uncultured Thermotogaceae bacterium | reverse complement strand
TGATTTATAAAAATTATCAAGAAATTGATGAAAATGTAGGAAATCAGATAAAAAATGCACTTTTTGATAAAAAGATATGGAGACCACCAATAAAACTTCATGAAGAATTCATCAAGGGGTTCTTCGATTGGGCTTCAATGGACTTTGTTTCAAGTAGTGAAACCTCATTATTCACAGTCTATCTTCTTTCGGAAAACGAAGGAAAAATGATATTGTATCTTTTTGTTAACGGAAATGTCGCAGATTTCGAGGAAAACTTCATAAAGAAGAACTGCAATCTAAATAATTTTAACTATTCTAAAATAAATATTTCTCAAAATTCTGTAATAATACTGATAGGGTTATCAGAAGAGGAACGATTAGATGAAATACTCGATGAAATGATTTCTTCTTCTGAATAAATTCAGGAGGATATCAATATGACAGAACGAGAAGACGAAAACATTATAAGGTCTATTCAGTACCTTAAGAAAATGGGTTATAGAATTACCCCCCAAAGAATTGCAGTTATGAAAGCTCTTGCCAAAAGTAGCAATCATCCCAGTGCTGAAGAAATATATAAAGAAGTAACTGAAAGATTTCCAAAAATATCTATCGCTACAATTTATAACGTGCTTGCAGTTTTGAAAAAAGAAAATCTCATCAAAACTATTAGATTAACAGATGACACTAACAGATATGATTATGATCTTTCTGTTCATGCACATTTTTTATGCAAAAAATGTCAAAGAGTGTATGATATTGAAATTGAAGAGAGGAATATCTCTGATATTATTAAAGAAAATCTTATACTTGATAATTCTGTTATTGAATCAAGCGAAGTAATGATCAAGGGTATTTGCCCTAAATGTAAAAAAATCGAAGACAATAAAAATTGAATTGGGGGGAAAAAAGTGAAAATTCCAATCTCTATCAAGGATGTAGAAAAGGAGATTGAAAATGTTGACAATCTAAATGATCTACAACTTTTTAAATCAAAATATCTTGGTAAATCAGGAAAAGTTACTCTACTGTTTAAAGAGATAAAGGATGTTCCAAACGAAGAGAAAAAAGATTTTGGAAGAAATCTTAATGTGTTAAAAAATGGTGTTGAAGAATTAATAGATAACAAAAAAGGTATTATAGAAGAAAAAATCAAAAAAATAAAAAATGAAAGTATGAAAGATGATGAAACTTTGCCAGGATATTTTTATCAAATGGGATCTATGCATCTAATAACTCAAATTCTAGAGCAAATTAAGGATATATGGCTGAATATGGGTTTTGAAATTATAACTGGGAATGAAATTGAAGAAACATACTATAATTTCGATGCTCTTAATACTCCCGAATCTCATCCTGCAAGAGATACTCATGATACGTTTTATATAGATGAAAAAAATCTGCTAAGAACTCACACTTCACCAATTCAGGCAAGAATAATGGAGAAAAGAAATCCTCCCCTTGCAATTTTTTCACCAGGAAAATGTTATAGGAAAGATACACCGGATCCTACACATTTACCTGTTTTTCATCAATTTGAAGTTCTTTATGTCGATAAATATGTAACTGTTGCTAATTTAAAGGCTTGCCTCGATGTTTTTATAAAGAGAATACTAGGTGAAGATAGAAAGATAAGATTAAGACCAAGTTTTTTCCCGTTCACTGAACCCAGTTTTGAAGTAGATGTTTCATGCGGAATATGTGGAGGAAAGGGATGTAGAAGTTGTGGAAACAGTGGATGGTTAGAAATTCTTGGATCTGGTATGGTTCATCCAAACGTATTTAAATCTGCTGGATACGACCCGAATGTCTGGAGTGGCTTTGCTCTTGGCACTGGAATCGAAAGAATTGTTATGCTCAAGTACAAACTAGATGATATAAGAGATTTAGTAAGAAATGACGAAAGATTCTTACAAACGTTCAGGAGGATTAATTTATGAAAATTTCACTCGAGTGGTTAAAAAATTATATTGATTTAAAGGATAAGAACCCTGAGGATATTGCAAGTAAGTTATCTCTTTCTGGAACTGAAGTTTCTGAAATATTGTATCCATGGGATTATATAGATAGTGTAGTAATTGGAAAAATAATTCAGATAGAACAACATCCAAATGCAGATAAGATGGTTGTATGTAAAGTAGATGTAGGAGTAGCAATAATTCAAATAGTTACAGCAGATACATCAGTTAATGAAGGCGATGTAATTCCAACTATCCTTCCTGGAGGAAAGCTTAAAGACATTAAAATGAAAGCAAAAAAACTCAGAGGTGTTGAATCAGAGGGCATGTTCATTTCTCTCGCAGAATTTGATCTTGAAGATGAATCATCAGGTGTATACAGATTTGAAGAAGAATTCCCAATTGGGATTGAAGCAAAAAAAGTTTTAGGATTAGATGATGCAGTTCTCGACATTGAAGTTACAGCTAATAGAGGAGACTGTTTATCAATTGTTGGTATTGCTAGAGAATTGAGTGCAATTTATGATAAAGAAATCAATCTGAAAATACCAAATGTTGAATGGGGAAATGAAGATATTTTTTCAATAAAAATTGAAGATAATGGATGTTATAGATACACCGGGTTGGTTCTTGATAATGTAAAGATTAAGGAATCGCCAGTATGGCTGAGAAAAAGACTTATTGCAAGTGGATTAAGACCTATCAATAATGTTGTTGATATAACAAATTATGTTCTTCTGCTTACTGGACATCCCGTACATGCTTTTGATTTATCTCTTCTGGGCTCAACTGAAATTGTTGTAAGACATGCTGAAAAGAATGAAAAAATGGTTTTTCTCGATGATACAGAAGTCGATTTAAAGGAAGAAGATCTTCTAATAACTAACGGTAAAGAACCAGTAGCTTTAGCTGGAATAATGGGAGGACTGAATTCAGGAATTAAGGAAGATACAAAGTCAGTACTTCTTGAAGTAGCATGTTTTGATCCTATACGAATTAGAAAAACCTGCAGAAGACTAGGAATTTCTTCAGACTCTTCATATAGATTTGAACGTGGAGTTGATACATGGAATAACAGAGAAATAATGAGTATGCTTACGGGCATGATGAAAGAATTTGCTGAGGCAAATCCAAAAAGCATACTGTATGATGAAGGAACCTCTAAAGAAGAAATTAAGGTTCATCTTAGAAAATGGTTTGTCGACCAGACATTGGGAACAGTTGTTCCTATAAATGAAATTGAAAGAATACTGAGTTCTCTTGGATTTAAAATTGAAGAAAAGGGCGATGGCTGGGATGTTATTTCTCCATCGTATCGTTTTGATATAGAACAGGAAATAGATCTTGTTGAAGAAATCGGAAGAATTTATGGTTATGATAAAGTTCAGGAAAAACTTCCAAGAATTTTACCACTTGCTAATGGTGAACCCAAGGATTTTAAAGATTCATTTAAAATCAGAAGATTACTAAATGCACATTCATTCAATGAAATAATAACCTATGGATTTATTAATCCTGATAATGTTTCTTATATCCAACCTGAATTCAATGAAATGATTCATATTCTTAATCCATTATCTAATGAACTTTCAGTTATGAGACCTTCTTTAATGTACGGTGTTTTGGATTCAGTTGCATATAATTTCAGAAGACAAAACAAAGACGTAAAACTTTTTGAAGTGGGTCATGTTTTCAACAAGGTAGGTTCGAGATATAATGAAACGGAAAGGGTTTGTTTCGCTTCAACTGGAAAAATAAATACTTATGACTATTCAGATAAAAGAGATATTAATTTTTATTCTATTAAGGGAGTTATTGAAGATATCTTTAAATATCTTTTTTTTGATCCAGAATATGTTGGGTCTAATAAAAAATTCTTAGAAAACAGATCTTCAGCAGATATAATTATCAGAGAAGAAGAAGTTGGATATTTTGGATTATTAAATGAAGAAATTACTAGAAACTTTTTTAATCTGAAAAATTGTGAAATATATATTGCTGAATTATATTTAAGTAGATTGCTAAAAAAGAAAAAACCAAAGGTCACTAAGCCTGAGATTTCACAATTCCCAAGAGTATTCCGGGACCTCTCTCTCCTTATTAAAAAAAGCATTCCTTATTCAGCTCTTATCGAAGAAATTGAAAATTGTAAAGTAAAGGAACTTTCAAATATATCAGTTATAGATGTATATAACGGGAAAGGGATTCCAGATGGCTATTACAGTTTAACAATAAGAGTTACCTTCGAATCAATGAAGAAAACTCTTACAGAGAAAGCAATTAATAAATCAATGGAGAGAATTCAGAATACAATTAAAGGATTGGATATACAATTACGTGAATAAAAAATATTTAGACAAATGTATAAATACAATAAGTAATAAAATTATTGAGATTTGGGATGATATAGATCCCAAATCTCTTCATATTTCATTGAAGGGTAGCCATAGAGATATTGTAACTGAATACGATCCACTGGTTGAAAATAAAATAAAAAGAATATTGCAGGGATTAATACCTGAAGCTGATTTCATGGGTGAAGAAACGAGCAGTTCATTTAAACATGATTTGTTTTGGGTTGTTGATCCTATTGATGGAACTACTAATTTTTCGAAGGGAAACAAACATTTTTCAACACAAATTTCATTAATGAACGAAGATAATGTATTGATGGGATTGATTTATGATCCGGTAAGAAAGGAAACATTTCATGCAATTGAAGGCTGCGGAGCATTTCTGGATGGAAAAAAGATTCAAGTGAGCCAAGCTACTAAACTGGAAAATGCAGCGATACACACTGGTCTTCAATACATGGATGAATATGGTTTAGATATTTTAAAAAAAAGAATATCAAATTCCATTGTGTTCGGAAGGTCATTAAGAGTAACAGGAAGTGCATGTCTTGATCTGGCTTACGTTTCATGTGGAAGAGCAGATATTTTCTTTGAACAATGCTTAAAAACATGGGATGTATCTGCAGGAACTCTACTGATAAAGGAAGCTGGTGGAAAAATTGATACCTGCAATCCAAAACTTGAGAAGAAATTTAATATAAAAAAACCAAATATACTTGCATATAATGGCGATGAAAATCTTTACAGAGAGTTTATAAAGAAAGTTATAGATTAAGTTTTTTTATTCTTATCCTTTTCTTTTTCAACAAAATCTCTAAGTCCAGCCTCGTCTTTATTCCCTATTTTCCTAATGTTAAACCAATTTTTCCAAACCATTACTATCATTATCGGAAGAATTGTAAGTGACTGAATTACTGGAAATCCAAAAATAATTAGCATTATAGGAAAGCCAAAACATATTAGAAGAACTCCCAAAGCAGCGTGATCTGTAATATAAATTGAAATTAGATAAATTGCAGCACATATCAAACCAATTATATAATTTATTCCCATTATCACGCCAGCGAAAGTCGCATGGCCCTTTCCGCCCTTGAATCCCACAAATATAGGAAAGATGTGACCGAAGATAGCAAAGGAGCCACCAACAATCATGTAGGTGAGGTCCCAATTACTAAATAATATTTTTATAAGTATTATAAGAAAAAATCCCTTTGAAAAATCGACTGCACCAGTAACAATAGAAGGCTTTAAGCCAGCGACAAGAGCTACATTAGTAGCACCTGCGTTCTTTGTCCCCAATGTTGTTATATCTTTTTTCTTTAGTAATTTTATTATTAAAAAAGCTGTTGGAAAGGATCCGAAAAAATAGCCCAATATAGCTATAAATAAAAGGTCTAAATTCATAATACCTCCAAAATAAGTTATAATCAATAAGTATAGTATATCATCTAAGGAGGTTTAAACATGAGAACACTACTAAAGAACATAAATCACATAGAAACTATGGATGATAAGAAAACAGTTATAAAAAATGGATATATTCTAATTGAAGATGGAATAATAGTTGAAGTAGGATACGAAAAACCTCCGATATGTGACAATTCATACGATATGAGAGACTTTGTAATTCTTCCTGGATTTGTAAATACTCATCATCATCTATATCAAAGTCTTTTTAGAAATGTAAAGGATGTCACATCATCAGAATTATTTGATTGGTTAGTATATTTATACGAAAAATGGAAATATATTGATAACGAAGCAGTTTACAATAGTGCATTAGTTGGCCTTTATGAAATGATGTCAACAGGTGTAACTACTTCAACGGATATGCTTTATTTACATCCAAGGGGTATGAATAATTTTATTGATAGTGAAATTGAAGCAGCAAAAAGAACTGGAATAAGATTTCATCCAACCAGAGGGTTCATGACATTATCAAAAAAAGATGGAGGCCTCCCTCCAGATAGTGTAGTTCAGACAATGGATGAAATTGTTGAAGATATTGATAGATTAATGAAAAAATATCACAATCCTGAAAAACATTCAATGTTAAGAATAGCTTTGGCTCCATGTTCACCCTTTTCTGTTACAAAGGAATCAATGATCGAAACGGTAGAACTGAGTAAAAAATATGATGTTCTTTTACATACTCATCTTGCGGAGACTAAAGATGAAGATGAATTTTGTTTGCAAACATTTGGAAAAAAACCAGTAGATTATATGGAAGAAGTTGGCTGGTTAAACGAAAGGGTCTGGTTTGCGCATTTAGTATGGTTATCTGAAAGGGATATAGATAAACTTAAGGATAACGATTGTGGAATGGCTCACTGTCCTCTTTCTAACATGAGATTAGGATCTGGAATCGCTCCAGTAAAGGAAATGCATGAAAAAAATATACGAATCGGAATTGCAGTTGATGGAAGCGCATCTAATGATTCAGGTAATTTTATTCAGGAAATCAGAACAGCTATGATGCTTCAAAGAGTGAAAAATGGTGCTTCAGCTTTAACTCCTAAGGATGCTCTTTATTTGGCAACTATGGGTGGTGCCAAAGTTTTGAGAATGGATGATTATATAGGTTCCATAGAAAAGGGAAAGTCAGCAGATATTATAGGTTTTAAAATGGACAAACTGGGATTTGCAGGAGGTTTATCAGATCCTGCTTCTGCTATTTTAATGTGTGATGCTGGAAAAGTAGATTTTTCAATGATTAATGGAAGTATAAGAATTAAAGACTCCGAAATTCTCGATGAAAATATTGATGAGATTATTCAAAAACAAAATAAAATATCAGAAAGGTTGCTTAATATTTAATGGTTATTAAAACAGAAGGTATAAAAAAAGCCTATAAAAATTTTCTTGCTCTCAAAAAATTAGATATTTATATTAAAAAAGGAGAAATATTTTCTCTAATAGGACCTAACGGTGCAGGGAAAACAACGACATTAAAAATTCTTTCTACTCTTCAAAAACCAACATCAGGAACTGGGTCAGTTTTCGGATTGGATATTTTAAAAGACAGAAAGGAAATCAGAAAGAAAATTTCTCTGATTTCAGAGACTCTAGTATTGCATGAGAACCTTACAGCTTATGAAAATTTAAAGTTTTTTGGAGAATTATATGATATAAAAACAGGAAAACTAAAAACAAGAATAGAAGAATTATTAAAAATTCTAAATATATCAAAATGGAAAAACAAAAAGATTAAAATATTCTCTAGAGGTATGAAACAAAGAATTAATATCGCTGCTGGATTTCTAAAGGATCCGGAAATAGTTTTTTTAGATGAACCCACTTTAGGACTAGATATACAGACAACAATAATTATAAGAGAATTTTTAAAAAGGAAAAACAATGAGGGAATAACAATAATTATTTCAAGTCATCTACTGAATGAAATTGAAAAGATTTCAAATAGAATTGGTATAATTAACGATGGAATTCTTTTATGTTCTGATGAATTTGAAAAACTTGTCTCTGAATACAGGGAAGAAAATCCTAATATATTGAATGTTAAACCTGAAAGTCCTAATAAATTTAAAGTTTTTCTGAAGATTCAATCTTTAAATTACGAAGAAGAAAATGGATTTATGAAAATTAAAATAGAAAATTCTAATCTCTGCAAAACTAAAGAAGAAATTTTGAATAACAACAAAATAGAAGAAATTTATGAAACTGTCCCAACTTTAGAGGATATATATCTCTGGAAAACAAGTTAAGAAGTTCTAGTATGTTATAATGTATATATATAATGAATTTCCTCGAAAATGAGGAATTTTTTTTTGGTGGAGGTTTTTTAATGAATATAGAGGTTTATTACCATAAAGCTGAAATAGATAAAAAGGAAATTGTAGATTTTTTATTCAAACATCTTGGAAAGTATGGAGATACTAAAGAACAGATTGGAAATGCTATCGACTATGCTTTAAACGATACAGAAGGTATGGGAGGATTCGTAATCTGTGGTTATGAGAATAATGAAATAGTAGGAAGCGTAATTATAAATGATACCGCTATGGAAGGTTACATACCTCAGCATATGTTGGTATATATAGCTGTTCATGAAAATTATCGTGGCAAAGGATATGGAAAAAAATTGATGAACAAAGTTGTTGAACTTTGTAGTGGAAATATTGCATTGCATGTGGAATACGATAACCCAGCGAGAATAATGTATTCAAGATTAGGATTCAAATCAAAATATGCTGAAATGAGATACGAACAAAAAAACGATGAAGAAAGACAAATAGAAATGGAAAGAAGAATTTTAAAAAGATTCAAAAAAAACAAAGAAAAACTTTTGCCTACCTTAGAGTGGATAACGAATTTAAATATTGATGATTTGAAGAAAACTAAGGAAGGATTCAAAGAACATTTAAATGATCTCGTTCTTTGGGCAACTGATTGGGATGAAATCTTTGAGGATCAAGATAACTGGTTCGCAAAATTTGCCTCATCCTTTTCTTTATTGATAAATTTACCTTATGAACATCAATCCCTTTTAAATAGAGTTCAAAAAGAATTCTATCATGCAATTGAAAGAGTTATGGAAAGCGAAGAATGGAACACTATATGGAGCGAGTTTAGCCTACTTGTAAAAGCTTCAAAAAAAGCATATGAAAAAATAAATACGGAGAAATAAATTTTTACAAGTACTTATTTGCTTTATAACTAGACGAAAAATAATCAATTATTAGATGAAGAGAATAACCGCAAAATGAACTTATAGTTATAAAAATTACTTCAAAATCATTAAATTTGAATTCTAAAGATTTAAATATATTCAAGTTAATTATTGAAAAGGTGAAAAATGAATATATTAAAGCAGCCCATACAGAATGAAAGAACCCTCTGTGATTTAAAAGATCTAATCCCTTGGAAACTAAAATTCCTAAAATAAGAGAAAGTGAAAAAGAAATAAAAATCACAAGATAATCTGTAGTAATCAATTTATTAATTTTTTGATGAATTGAAGAATCGTTCAAAATATTATAAAAGAACAACGTAAAAAAAATTGCTAAAATCAATTGCATACTTCTTTTTATTAAAGCTGTATTTGAATCAAGATCAGGTAAATCGCTTCCAATAACATAGAATATAAAAGCTATGGAAATGGCATTTATTCCAATAATCATAGATGAATCGATATTTCTTCCAATAAAATAATATATAAGCATAAATAACGGATAACTAAAAATACCCGAATAAATATGGGTTTTAAAATTTGACATAGACCCTCCGTAAAACTGCAATAAAAAAATAAAAAAAAATTATAATTCGTAATTCTTGTTTATATAATTTTCTACAAAATCGACTGTTTTTTCTAAAGTATCTGAGTAAAATAAATAAAAATCTTTTAATTTATAAACAACATTACTTATATTCAATAAACTCGTTTCAACTGCAAGTGAAATTGGCGCTCCTAATTTTATATTTGGAGGAATTGAACAGGATTCAAAATAATCAACTTTTTTTATGAATTTTTCTCCAAACAATCTTGATAATTCTATTATTATAGACCGAGCTTTGACGTTAGTGAGTTTGGGAAATGAAAAAAACAGCTTCAACTTTTCCTGATATGGAAAAACAAGAATATTTCCCTTTGTAGTATTCAACCACTTTCGATAATATTTGGAAATATATTCAAAGGTTTTATCATCTATTAAATCTGAGAATTTATAATAATTTGTTCCTGAGAAAGATTCCTTAAGAAACTCTTTTTTTATAAATCTTTCATTTCCAAAAAGTGAAAGAAAATATAATCTAAAGGGTGTGTGAAAGATACTTTTTGTAATAATCGGATTTTTTACTTTAAAAAATTCACTATATTTTTGAGAAAGATCTGTTTTAGTTTCTTCATCAATTTCAACTGCATAAATTGAACTTGCCATAGTTGTTAATTCTACTGTCATTATTCCAGAGAATACTCTTCCCTTTAAATCAATGAAAATTGAAACTGGCAATGAGTTTTCACTTTTATTTTTTATATTTATTACTACAAAATGATCAAATCTTTCAGATAACTTTGCTGAATTATATTCTTTTAATATTTTAAGATCTTTATCCTTTCTTTCTTCATAATAATTTGTAATTTCTTCCAGAAAAATCTTTGTAGTTAAAGGTCCATTGAAAAAACTCATCTTATTTTCACCACCGAACTTTTCCCATAAACATCTTTAACCTCCTGAATAAATTCTTCATTTGCATGTTTTGAAAGGACAAAAAGTGTTTTTCGAATTACTAATGGTAAATCAGTGTAACCATCAGTAAAAAGGACTATTCCCTCTGGGCGTAGTTTTTTTTGAGCGTATTCTACAGCCGGTTGAAGATCAGTATTTCCTGTTCCAATCAACTTTATTTCCTTCCAGCTACCCTTGCTATATTTTGTAACTGATTGAACTGTCTCGTCTGCCTGAATTAACCATATGTCTGAGTTTGATATTCTGGAAATTACATCTATTTCGTTAAAAAATGAACTGAATTCCTCTTCTATAATGCTTCCACTTGTATCTATTATCACAACAACCTTTGCTGCATATTCACTTTGCCATCCAGGTTGATCATCATATCTTCTGTTGGGTCGGAGAGGGGTTCTATATTTTCCAATATGGATTGATGATCCAAAAAATCTTCTTAATTGGGTTTTCCAATCCAGAACAGGTTTATCAATAAACATCTGTATATGATGTTCCAATCCTTCAGGAATGTCTCTTTTAGCAGTTTCATAGGTTTCTGATGCAACTTGTTTTATCAAATCGTTTACAAATTCCTCAGGAAGTTCATACTTTCCAAAATCATCATGATCATCTGATCTATTAATATTTTCTTCAATTATTTGTAGATCAACGGTTTTATCATTTTTTAAATATTCAAGAGCCCATTCGTAATATTCCTCTCCAGTTTTGTTAATCATATTTCCTGGACAGGTAACAAACATTGTATCGTTATCAACTCCACACCCTTCAGAAAGAAGTTGATCAAGAGGTCTCGAAAAAACATCAAGTTCTCTTATATACTGATTAATTGCTGCATCAAGACATAAATCAAATAAAAATTTATTTTCAACTTTCTCTCTTTTTAAGAGGATATGACCGTTAATTACATGAAGGCATTCGTGTTTAATAAGAGCAACAATGTATTTAATATTTCTATTTTTCAATTTTTCTGGATTATAAAATAACATTATTTTACCAGATGGAGAAATCTTTAATGATATATTATTTACCCTTTTAGAAGGATACTTCTCCATAAACATCAATAAAAAATTGTAAAAAGGACTTTCTTTACTTAATTCAATCAATGCTGACTCAAATTTATTCAAGATTTTCCCTCTTCTCCAAATATTTAAAAATAGAATTATCCATTGCAAGTTCTTCGATTAAATTCTCCAGAACAGCTTTAACTACTCCTCTTTCATTTTCAATTAGGTAGACAAGATGCCTAATTAAACTAAAAAAGGAATCTCTTGGCACTACATCTTTAAATCTAAATAAATTTTCTGAAATTAATGGAATATTATTTTGAATTTTAGCTGATTTTTCTTCATCAAGTTTTGAAAAGTATTCAGTCAACCTAAGAATACATGTGCTAATTTCTGAAATGTTATATTCTGAAATTCTTTTAAGCATATCGGATGATAAGTTGTACATTATTTCCTCAGGATTATTAATTATAGTTGTTCCCTTCAGTTTTGTCTGGAACATCCTTGCACCTTCAGGGCCTAGAATTCCAGCTGCTAAGAGGTATCCGAATTTATCTATATCTTCCTGAGATAACCTTTTTATTACATTTCCTAATTTGAACCAACTTCTTGGACTGGGTCTTAACTCAAGTCTAATAGAAACTGTTTTATCGGGAGCTAAAAATTCAGGATAATTAAGAATAAATTCATTTATAATTTCAGGTACATTATTTTTTCTAGACCAATCTACCCATTCATTTACTTCTGAATTCATTTCAAGATGAAAAAATCTTGACATAAATGCTGGATCAGTTATCAAGTCAACCTGATCATATTCTTCGTCTGGAGGATTAGCAGCAGCCATTATCCAACAGTTATCAGGTAGAATATGATTATGTATCCTTTTATCAATTAGGAGTTGCATAATAGCGTTTCTGATAGATCTGTGAGCTCTGTTTATTTCGTCAATTACAATCAATGTATTTTCTTTCTCGGGCCACCAATCTGGTTTTAAAAAGGTAGTTTTATCATCTTTTCTTGAAGGGAGTCCAATTAGATCACCTGGTTCCATTTGAGATATTACAAGAATCTTTAGTTCTCTTCCAGCTTCTTTTGCAATTTCTCTAGCGATATCAGTTTTTCCTACTCCGAAATGCCCCCAAATGAGAGGTATTTCTCCAGATTCCATAATTTTTTTACTTATATATTTAACATCATTAACTTTCATTTAATTACCTCCCTTTACTAAAGTAGATTATAGCACAATATGTAGATTATAAGCTAAAAATGGACTATATATGGAATTATTATAAAAAATAAAAAATTAATTAAAATGAAATAAATCTAAATTCTAATAATATATAATTGTATGATTATTTAAGAAGAAATAGGAGGTTTTTAATTAATGAGTGACAACGAAATGAATTTAAATGAAGAAATGCAGCATGATCACGACAATGATAATGATGCATACGATATGTTTACAATCACTAATGACGATGGTGAAGAGAAGAATTTTGCAATAATTAGTGAATTCGAAAATGAAGGTATAAACTTTTGGGTTTGTCAGGAAGCTTTTGGGACTGAGGAAGAAGGATATAAATTTGATGAAGAAAATTTCACCCTCTTTAAAGCTTTATATGATGATAATGGTGATCCTACATTAGAACCACCAGACGATGATGAATACGAAAAGGCTTCACAAAAATGGGAAGAAATGCTAGAGGATTACATCGAAGAAGACGAAGAAGAAATTGAAGAAGAAATTGAAGAAGAAGAAGATACAGAAGAATAATAACTTTCATATAAATTTATGTATGAATTAAAGAGGGCCGTTTATAAACGACCCTTTTTTTATTATAAAAAACACTAAGAATTATTAAAAACCCTGGAGTACAAAGGGAAGATCCTTTGAAATATCTTGTCCATCGTAATCACCAATTATTTTTATCTTTCCGACCTTTATCATTTCTTTAAAGTTTGTTCCACCACCAATTACTGCAGACAAAGAACCTATATCACATTCAAGATCTGCCTTATCTGCTGATGATATTTTCAAAATATTTTCTTTTATAGAAATAGAAAAAATTCCATTATTCCAATTAGCCTGTGAATCATTAACTTTAATATTAATCTTTATATCTTCATTATTTATTTTTAAACCATCTAACTCCATCAAATCTACTATTCTTATCATTGATCTTCGCTCGATTTTCATTTCTATTGGATTTCCGGATATATAAGGCCATACTAAATAATCCAGTGGAAGAAACATAGTAAAATCTTTAATTTGAAGAGAGAGCTTTCTAAGAAAATTCCACATGCTTTTTTCAATTTTTTCGTCTTCTGTTATAAAAAAGGTTATATATAAAGCTGATCCAGAATTTTTATCACTGACAAATACATATCTAAACAAACCTTTCAATTCATTATCCAAATAGAATTTTACGTACTTCTTTTCTATATCTTCGCCTGTCCAGAAATCTTTTTCCTCATTCCATATACAATTATCTTTCAAAATCATTGAATAATGCTCTTTCGCATATTCATTAAAAAAACTCTTGCTTTCTTCATCTGCTTCATCAACTGAAACTATTTGTATATTTTCATCATCAACAGATTTTCTTATAGATCCCGGAGAGATTTTGAGTCTTAATAATGAATCAAAAACCTCCCATCCATATTTTCTGTAAAACTCAATATCGAATGGATATAATATAGAAATTGCCTGACGATTATTTTTCATGGTTTCCAATGAATTCTCAAGAAGAAATTTTGTTGCTCCTCTTTCTCTGTAAAGAGGACTTGCGCAAACATTGCTTATTCCACCAATAGGAATTACTGAATTTCTCAATTTCATTTCAAAGGAAATAAGCAGGTATTCCGCAACCATTTCATCATTTAAATATGCTCCGAATAATTTTCTGTTTTCATCATTAAAAAATTTAGCTGATCTTTCCTTAACCAAATTCCAAAAATTCTTTTTCAGTGAAAATGAAAATTTCATTATTTCGAAATATTCATCGCTATCATTTGCTAATCTGTAATCAAACATGTACTGCCCTCCAAAAATAGATATATTTTACTATATCAAAACATAATGATTTTAGTATTATCAGATGTTAAAAAAATCCATTTAAAGAGACTGGTCTTCGCCATTAATTCTAATAATTTTAATTTATAAAAAATATGTTTATAATAAAAAGCATCATTGCCGAAGGCAATG
Source organism: uncultured Thermotogaceae bacterium (assembly GCA_964529955.1). Classification (GTDB taxonomy): domain Bacteria; phylum Thermotogota; class Thermotogae; order Petrotogales; family Kosmotogaceae; genus JASGMR01. The sequence goes on along the minus strand of CAZGZM010000014.1, from coordinate 4,028 downwards.
ATGAATGAATATTACTAAACTAAAAAGAAGTAAAAAAATTATATCATACAAAAAAAAGAATAAAAAAACCATTACTCAGAAGTAATATTAATGCATGAAAAACAGATAGTAATGTTAGTATAAGTAATTATATCAGGATAATAATTCGTTATTTTATATAAATTTTTCTCTATATTTTTTATGATTGTTCAAGTTAAAGAGTTTTATAATACTTTTTTGAATGGAAAAAGGTTATTATTAATATACTGAAGAAATTTATTTAGATTTTTACAACCAATTATTTTGAATAAATGGAGGAATTATGAAAATAAGAAAACTGCATAAATCAGATGTTGAAGAAATAAAGAATTTCTTAATGAGCATCAAAAAATATAATCGTCTTGGATTATCTGAAAATGAAGCACTAGAACGTATTGAAAAAATGATGTTTTTAAACATAGAAAATTCATTTCATTCAATTTTTGTTGCGGTAGAAAAAGGTAAAATTATAGGATTCATAGGATTTCATATAATTCCATATCTAATTTTGAGTGGAAAAACAGAAGGATATATTTCTGAATTATTTATAAGCGAAGAATATCGAGGAAAGGGTATTGGCGGAAAGCTTCTAGAAAAAGTTTTAAAAGAAGCACAGGAAAATGATTGTATAAGACTTCATTTAATAAATTTTAAAGATGAAGAATCGTATAAAAGAAGTTTTTATGCAAAACACGGATGGGAAGAAAGAGAAGAAGGTGCCGATTTCATTTATAATCTTATTCAAAGATAGAAAAAAAGGTAATGGTTTAGAGAAAAATAATAAGAAATATTTTTGATCAATTAATTTTTTTCTATTTTCAACTTTGAAGAAGTCTTTGTTTTATAACCTTTATATCCATTTATTTTTAAAAAGAATTGTATTAAAGGACCAGCTAAAAGTGCAAATATAATAGTTCCGATTCCTATAGGCCCCTTTAAGAAAAAAGCTGTTATTAAAACTCCTAAATCAATTAAAATTCGAGCTATTCTTAAACTTATTTTAAATTTTCTTGATACAGCAAGCATAAAACTTTCTCTTGGACCCGGGCCATCATTTTTGGCATACTTCATATAAAGACTTATCCCAAATGAATAGATTAAAATTCCTATTATAAAAAATAAGATATTAGAAATAACCTTTTCGCTTTTAGGAATAAAAATCAAAAATATATCTAAAAATTGACCTATAAATAACATATTTAAAATTGTTGTAAGTGAAGGTTTAATTCCCATTATCCAGGCAACAATAATTAAAAACAAACTAATTATTTGAGCTAATCTTCCAACAGAAAGCCCTGTTATTGAAGATAAAGCCACTTCTAGAGCTCCCCAGGGACCCATCCCAAGGTTACTTTGAAGAATAAAAGCCAAACCAGATGAGACTAGTGAGAATCCAACAAATATAAGCAAATACTTTACTAAAATATTTTTCAATTCAATCCTAAGCCACCATCAGATAAAATAACCTGACCAGTAACCCAATCGGAATCATTTGATCCTAAGAAAACCATCAGTCCCTTATGATCATTTACATTTCCTATTCTTCCCATGGGAGTTTTTCTTTTAATTTCTTCTAAAGCATTAGGGTTATTTTTATAGTAATCCGAACTGAAAGGGGATGTTTCTGTAGGACCTGGAGCAATAACATTTACCTGTATATTATTTTCAGCTAATTCCAGTGCCATTACTTTAGATATAGCAATAACAGCTGCTTTAACTGCACAATGACTTACATGATTTCTTTGAGGTTTTGTTCCGCCAACCGAAGCAATGTTTATTATCTTTCCCTTTTTGTTTTCAATCATATTTTTAGCTATAAATTGAGAAAGAATAAAAACTATTCTTACATTAATATTCCAGGAATTATCAAGTTCGATGACCGGATGATTTACGAATTCTTCTCTGTATATATAAGCTGGACAATTAACTAAAATATCAATTTTAGAAAACACTTTAAGTATAATACTCATAATTTCCTTCGCATCACTTATGAAGTTAATTTTTTTGTTTATATAAAAAACATTTTCTCTATATTTTTCTGGAATGTTTATTTGAAGTTTATTTAATCTCTCATTATTACAATCGATAACACAAACATTAGCTCCATTTTCCAGATAAGCTAGGGTTGTCATTTTTCCAATTCTACCTGCTCCACCAAATATAACCGCATTTTTTCTCTCTAATTTATTCATATTTATCACATCCTTTTATACCTAAAAGTGATGGTTTGAATCCAACCATATATCTTTTAGCAAGCATATCCCATTGTTGTAAATTCACAACTGCTTCTAATGCAGAAGTTATTGCATTTTCATTTGAAATTTCATGAGATTCATATTTTTTGAATAGATTTCCCCCGATTGTACAAATAGATCCAACTTTAATATTTAAAATACTTCCCAATGTAAAGAGAGTTGCAGATTCCATGTCTAGCTGTAATATATTTAACTGTTTGAATATTTTAAGTTGCTCGTAGATAGGGGTAGTTTTAATATTTTTATTCAGTAAATTCAATTTTGTTCCATAAAAACTATCTACCGATGCTCCAATACCTATATGATATTTTGATTTTGTAACTTCGCATCCTTCTATTAAAGCCATTAATATTTCATAATTCGAAACTGCAGGATAATTCAAAGGGACAAGGGAATCGCAAGTACCAGAATATTTTGCACATGCAGATAATATTACTAAATCTCCAGGAATCATACTTTCCTGAATCCCACCTGAAGTTCCTATTCTAATAGCTTTATTTATTCCTCTTTTTTTCAATTCAACTAATGCAATTTCTGCTGATGTGCCACCAATTCCCGTAGAACACACTGTTAAATCTACTCCTTTATATTTACCTACAGCGGTTGTAAATTCTCTGTTTTCACCAATTATTTCAGGTTTCTTTAAAAACCTACATATTTCATGCACTCTCTCCGGTGCTCCGGGTAAAAGAGCTATTTCGGGAACTTTTTTTCTGCTTATTCTTAAATGATCTTTGTATGTTTTTCCTTTATCTGAATTAGTCATTATATTCTCCTTAAGATTTCAATCCTGTTCCGCTGATACCTCTTACAAAATACTTTTGTAAAAAGAAAAATAAAACCATAGGAGGAATGCTACCAGCAACAGCAGAACTGAAAAGATTAGCCCAATGAGTAGCTTCACTCATTCTGTTTGCAGAAATTGCAACTTGAACGACTTCTAAGCTGGAAGAATGCGTTGCAACTAGAGGCCAGAATAATGAATTCCATTGAAACATGAATACCATTACAATAACAGTGATAATTGCAGGAATACTAAGTGGTACTACTATAGATCTGTAAATTTTAAACCATGAAGCTCCGTCAATCCTCGCAGCTTCAAGAATTTCCGTAGGAATCTCCGTAAAAAATTGCTTAAAAAGAAATATTGCCAATCCATTTGCCACACCAGGTAATATTAAGGCTGCATAAGTATTGATAAATCCTAAAGCATTCACCGTTATATAGAGAGGTATGACAATAGATTCAAATGGAACCATAAAAGTTACAAGAACTAATACGAAGAAGATTCTTTTTCCTGGAAATTCAAATTTTGCTAATGCAAAACCAGCCATAGAACTTACTATAAGTGTAAGTAAAACTGTACTGCAAGCTACGATTAAACTATTTAACAGTGCTCTACCAAAATGCTGTTTTGTAAAAATATTTATATAATTCTCAAAGGTAATGTTAAGTGGTAAGAATGTTTCCGCATTGAGTGGTTCAGTATATTCATAGAGAGACCCAGACGGTCTAAGCGATGATGCAGTGACCCATTCCAAAGGAATTATATAAATCAATCCAATTATAAGTAATATGATAAAAATAATAATAGTTTTTTTGTTTAATTTCTTTTTTTTCATATCTTTACCTTTAATATTCAAAATTTGCTCTGGTGATTCTTAATTCAACAATCGTAAAGATAAAAATCATCAGGAGTACACCAATATATCCTACTGCTCCTTTATTTGCAACTTTAAGAATTTCTTCAGCAAA
>CAZGZM010000013.1:0-20020 GCA_964529955.1 uncultured Thermotogaceae bacterium | reverse complement strand
TCTTATGTAATGTTTCACCGCGAAGGCGTAAGTCTAATTGATTGAAATCTGCTTCACTTATCTCTGATGCTTCTTCTATCCATATATCTGTAATCCCGTGAATTGATTTTAATTTTTCTACATATAATTTCTTATCAGGGCTTACAGTTATTTTCCGGTTATGATATGAATCTTTCCCTTCAATTCTGGTTTATTCTTGGATACAATATGTCATTGACTTTTTTATACTCATTTATCTTCATGGGTAAGAAGAAAAGTTATATTAAAATACTCTTTACAAATCTTTTAGTAACAGTATTTTTAATTATTTTAGCCTTTTTGAAAATTTTTCCTGTTTGTTATGTATATGGATCTGGATTAACTCAATTTAAAATAATAAACGAATATTTCGTGATAGCTATTTTTATTTTAGCTTTAATTGTTCTGACGAAGAAAAGAAAGATGTTAAAATTTGAAATTTATAGGGAATTATTTATTGCAATAGTTTTAATATGCATTTCTGAACTAATATTTACGACTTATTATGAAATCGAAGGTGTTGTTAATTTCGTTGGGCATCTTTTCAGAATAGCGGGATTCTTTTATATTCTTAAACTTTCTATTAACGAGGAAATCATTGACCCATATGAGAAAATATATCAAAAACTACAGCATACTACAAAAACTGATAGTTTAACAGGACTGAATAAACGAGGATATTTCATATCAAAAATGGATAAAATTATCTATGATCACATAATAAACGAGGAAAAATTATGTTGTGCGATTATCGATATAGATGATTTTAAGGTAGTGAATGATAAACATGGTCATTTGATAGGGGATGAGGTTCTTAGGGAATTATCTTCAATCTTAAAAAGGATAATTAAAAAAGAAGAAAATATTGGAAGATTTGGAGGAGAAGAATTTATAATTCTGTTTCCCGAAAAAAGTTTAAGAGAAGCCAAAGCTAATATGGAAGATTTAAGGGAAGAAATTGATAAATATAAATTCACAAGACTGGATTTACATATCACTATAAGCGGTGGATTAACCATTCTTAAAAATAACACTCTTGAATCATTTCTTTCAAAGGCTGATAAACTACTTTACAAAGCTAAAAATGAAGGAAAAAACAAAATAATTGAAGGTTAAGGGTTAATTAAAAGAGAAGCCAGTTAAAATAATTATTATTCTGATTTTTTCCTTGAAAATCTAAGGATAGAGATAAGAATAAAATTATGACTGAAAGATATTGAATAGAAATGATATGAACAGAATCTAGTTTATCCTATGATAGAATTAAATTGGGGGTGAATGAATGAGAAATATTGATCAAATGTTTGACAAGTTAGATAATGTTAGTTTATCGTCAGTAATAGATTTTGAGGAGAAAAGTGGTTTGATCCTGGACTCTTTAAATTCTAAATTATCTAGGGTTCCAGATATTTTTGATTTGATTGGAGATAATTCTTTCGAAAAGCTTTACATTAATAATTCAAACAGTATTAATCTTGTAATCAATGCATTAAAACTAAAGGATTACTCTATTCTTTCAAATATTCTTCCCTGGGTTTATAAAACCTATAATTCGCAGGGATTTTCTTGGGATTTTTGGCCTATGATTTACGATTTGTGGAAGGAATGTATATCAGAATTTGTTGAAAATCAAACTGCTGCTGAAGTTTTGAAGGTTTATGATGTTATGAAAGAATATCACTCAGATTTGATAGAAGCTTCGAAAATTGAAGGTGAAATAGATTTTGAATTCAGAAATGATTGGAAGGATTTGCAGAATGTTTTTCTTGATAAGCTAATCCAGGGTGATCATAGGGAATTGCTTAAAATATCTAAAGAAAGAGTAAAAGATATAAAAGCTTTAAGAGATTTTTATTTAGGTTTGATTCAACCGGTTATGTACAAAATTGGTGTTAAATGGCAAAGGGGAGATATTACTGTATCTGAAGAACATTTAGCTACATCCGTTGTTGGAAGGCTCATGGCAGCTCTTTATCCCGTACTTATTACTACAGAATATAACTATGACAAAAGAGTTATTGTTACTAGTTCTCCCAATGAATTTCATGAATTAGGTGGAAGGATGTTAAGTGATTTACTTGAATCTGAAGGGTGGGATGTTTCATACTTAGGCGCAAACAATCCTCCAGAGGAAGTTATAAAAACCATGGGAAAGATAGATCCCTTTGCTATATGTATTTCGGTAACTATGCCCTTTAATATTTCTAAGGCGACTGATTTAATAACAGAAATAAAAAATAACGAAAAACTAAAGAATAAAAAGATTCTTGTAGGTGGAATAGCATTTAACAGAAATAAAAATGCATGGAAAAAAACAGGTGCTGATGACTTTTCAGATAATGCAGCAAGTGCAGTTGAATTATTAGAAAGTTGGTATAAAGATTGAATCCAACAAATACCATAAAAAAAACAGTATCTGAAAATTTTGATATTTGTTTTAATTTTCTTTTTAATGAAAGTGGAATCCCGATTATAATAATCGATAAGGATTTTAATATTTTAAGTAAAAGCTCTGGCTGTGATAATTTAATTGGATTAAATGGAGAAAAAAATTTATTTGATCTTATTGTTGATAAATATCCTCGTCAATTGATTTTTCCTGAAAAGGGAGAGAGTGAAAAATTCAGAATCCCAATTTTTGGAAAAGAAAAGACTGTTGTTGAAATGATTGGAAAAATAATAAATATAGGAGATTTATTTATTTTAATTTTTAAAAAAATATTGGAAAGTAGAAATAAAGTTGTTGAAAAAATCTCAGCTATGAATGATGAAATGGTCGATCTCTCGAGGGAATTGAATAAAAAGAATATAGAATTAGAAAGAACTAAGAAAAGAATTGAAAAGATTATGAAAACCGATCCTTTGACAAAATTATTAAACAGAAGAGATTTATACACTTTTTTGAATGAGGAAATTGATAAATATAAGAAATTTGAGTATCCATTTGTTTTAATGATGATGGATCTTGACCATTTTAAGGAAATTAATGATAAATACGGTCATGATAAGGGAGATGTAGTTTTACAAGCATTTTCTAATTTAATAAAAAAGAGTATCAGGAAAAAAGATAAGGCATTTCGATTTGGTGGAGAAGAATTTTTAGTAATCTTAGCTGAAACAGATCTTGAATCAGGCAGACAGATAGCCGAAAGAATTAGACTAAACCAAAAAGAATACTCAAATTCAGAAATCCCTAAAATCCCCACTGTAAGTATCGGATTAACCGCTTTTGGCAATGAAAAAGATAGTATGAAAAAAGTTCTTAAAAGGGTTGATGATGCTCTTTATTTAGCTAAAAATAACGGAAGAAACAGGATAGAAGTGATTTAATTAATTTATTATATATATTATATATTCAATAATTATTAGGAGGATTTAATTTTTGTGGCTTAAAAGAGGCATATATGAATAGAATTTCATCTTTTGAAAACTTTTTTGAGCAATCAAATACAGGATTTCTTCTTTTTGAATTATCCTTAAGCGGGACAATTGGAAAAGATAATCTAAAAATAATATTTATTAATGAAGCCTATAAAAGGGTTTCAGGTTATTTATCTGAAAAAGAGTTAAAATCTTTTATATTAGATGTTTTGTTAAAGGAAAAAATATCTCCTGATTTGTTTTTTGAAAAATTATCCAAGGAATATAACTTAAATTTTAAATATAAGGGTGAAAAATCGGGGAATGATTATAGAGTAAGTATCAAACCAATAGAAGTTAATTCTAATAAAGCAATGATTTTAGTTTCAGTAAAACCTTATCATGATTATTTAAAGAGTTTATATAGTTTTGACAGAGATGAAAAATTTGATATGAATTTCTTCTTAAGAGAGAGGAAAATTTTTGAATCACTCTTTGAATCTTCTTTGATAAATATAACTATAATAGATACAGAGGGTAAAATTTCCTTTTCAAATCAAAAATCTTTTGATTTTGAAGAAAATAACAAAAAGTATGTCGGGAAATATATAAAGAACTATCTTAAAAAGTGTTTGTTTTATACTCCCGAAGGACGTAAAAAAAGTATAAATGATATTCCAGTTATGCGATCCTTGGATAAGGAAGAAATAATTGAAAATGAACTTCAAAGAGTAGTATGTGATAACGAGATTATGTGGCATGTTGCGAGCTCTAGACCTATATATATTGAAGATGAGCTTTTTGGTGCCATTGAATTATTTGTTGATTTAACAAAGGAGATGAACTTAATAGAAAATCTCCAAAAGAAAAAAGATGAATTTGAGAACTTCTTCTTAGTTAATATCGATCTTTTTTGTATCATAGATGATTCTTCAATAATAATTCGTTTAAATGATGAATGGGAAAAACTTTTAGGATACGAATTATCTGAATTGAGAAATAAAAATATATTAAAATTTATACATTCTGAAGATATTGGTAAAATAGAATCTGTTTTTAACTCATTTAAAAATAACAGAGAAATTCCTAATTTTGTTAATAGATTCAAATGTAAGAATAATGAATATAAATATTTGGAATGGAAGGTAAAGAAGATTGATAAATATTTATATTGCTCATTAAGAGATGTATCTGAAAGAATTAAAAATGAAGAATATCGAAGAGAAGAATTAGAAAGATCCAATAGATTGGTAAATGTTTTGAATTTTCATAGTGATTCTTTTCAGGAAATTCTAAATTATACCTTGGAAGAAGTTATAGAATTAACGAAGAGTGAGATTGGATATATTTTCTTTTATGATGAAAAAACAAAAACTTTCACTCATAATACCTGGTCTAAAAAAGTACTTGAAAAGTGCTCTATTTATCCGATACCACATTTTTATCAACTCGGTGAAACCGGATTTTGGGGAGAGCCTGTAAGACAAAGAAAATCAATTATTAATAATGACTTTGAAAGCCCTCATAAATTAAAAAAGAGTTATCCTGAGGGGCATGTCTCTCTTAGAAAGTTCATGACTGCTCCAGTTTTCTCTGACGATAAGATTGTAGCTGTTGTTGGTGTTGGAAATAAAAAAGAAAATTATTCAAAAAGAGATCTAATATCTCTGGAATTGTTCATGAGTTCGGCCTGGAAAAGGGTTGAAAGATTAATAGCATTGAAAAAAATTAAGGATAACGAAGAGAATTATAGAAAATTATTTAATAATCTTGCTGTAGGCTGCACTCTATATGATGTTGAATACGATATACATGGCGATCCAGTTGATCTAAGGATAAAGGATGTCAATAGAGCTTTTGAAGATATTCTTGATTTGAAAAGAGAAGATGTTATTGGAAAGTTGGATTCTGAAGTATTTAATAAGGTACCGGTAAAATTTTTAGATATTTATAAAAGAATTCTAAACACAGACTTAAGAGAAGAATATGAAGTATTTGCACCTCAATTTAATAAATATATGTCTGAAATAATTTATTCTCCTTCACCTGGGAGATTAATTGCTCTTTTCACTGATGTTTCAAAAAGAAAAATAGCAGAAATAAAATTAAAAAGTCAGGAAGAAAGATTGAGAGTGACTTTGGAGTCAATTGGAGATGCAGTAATAGCTACAGATATTAACTCAAAAATTGTAACATTTAATAAAATAGCTAAAGAATTAACAGGATGGTATGAAAATGAAGCTGTTGGAAAAGAATTAACTGAAGTTTTTGATATAAGAAATTCTGATACGGATGAAAAAATTAAGAATCCAGTTGAAGATGTAATTAAAAATAAGAAAAGAAAAGTAATTTCAAATAACACTTATTTGATTTCAAAAAATGGAGAAAGAAAAATAATAAAGGACAGTGTTTCTCCAATACTAGATGATCAGGGAAAAGTAATCGGATCGGTGTTAATTTTTTCAGATATTACTAAAGATAAAGAGAATAGAGAGAAAATTCTTTATTTATCAGTCCACGACGGGCTAACAGGATTATATAATAGAAGTTATTTTGAAGAAGTTTTAAAGAACATTGATTTAAAATCCGAATTCCCAGTTTCGTTCATACATGTCGATATTGATGGTTTGAAGATTACAAATGATGTGTTAGGTTATCAACAGGGTGATTTCCTACTTAAAGAGGTTGGAAGAATTATTAAACAAAATACAAAGCAGAAGGATGTCATTGCCAGATGGGGTGGAGATTCATTCATTGTTTACTTGCCATCAACTGATGAAAAAAACATAGACAGAATTTGTGAAAGGTTGAAAAGAGAATGCTCCAAGATTGATAATAAATTTGTGAAACCTAGTATCTCCATTGGTTATTCAACACAGGTTAATTATGATGATAGATTGGAAGAACTTTTAAGAATAGCGGAGGACAGCCTTTTTAGAGCAAAATTGCTAACAGATAAAAGTTTTAGGAGCTCAGTTATTTCCACTTTAAAACAAACTTTGTTTGAGAAAGATTATGAAACCGAGGAACATGCCAATAGATTAAAAAAATATGCTTTGAAAATTGCAGATAAACTGAATTTGTCCTCATTAGAAAAGGGAGAATTAGAATTAGCTGCTACACTTCACGATATAGGAAAGGTAGGAATCAGCGACACTATTTTATTAAAACCAGGGGAATTAAACGAAGGTGAATGGGAACTTATTAAAACACATCCGGAAAAGGGATATAGAATTGCTCTCTCGACAAAGGAATTAGCTCCAGTTGCTGATTATATTCTATGCCATCACGAAAGATGGGACGGAAGAGGATATCCCAATGGATTAAAGGCAGAAAAAATTCCTTTATTTTCGAGAATTGTTTCGATTGTTGACTCATATGATGTTATGACTCATAGAAGACCATATAAAAAAGCTATGAGCAGAGCTGATGCTATAGCTGAATTGAAAAGATGTTCAGGAAGTCAATTCGATCCAGAAATTACTGCAATCTTTTTAGATATTTTACAGCAGAATAAATAATAAATTTCAGATATAATGGGAAATTCCAAATTTTTTTAATTTGTAAATATTTCATATTTTCATGGATACATATGTCTTTAAAAATTGCTCTTTTATATTCAATATTTTGGATTTTCGCTATTAAATTTAATCCTGAATTTTATGAATGTATATAAATAAGTTATTAAAGATAACGATATTATATTTTTTATAAAAAAATGTTTTATTAATATATTTCTAAAATAGTTTGAAAATGAATTTTAGTACCATTATAGGAATTAGTATTATTAAAAGGATTATACCAAACCAGAAAAAGAAAAAAATTAAACCAATAGATACTGCTATACCAATTATCATAGATATTAGACAACCCATTAAAATCACTCTCCAATCTTTTAATGAATTATATCAATTATTTTTGCTATTTTTAATGAGAAAGGTCATATTACTTTTTGTAGGCTATGATAAAAAATCTATGCTGATTAGTTATATAACCGCCCTTTTCTCGCATGATTTTATCCATTTCTTTAAGTTTTTGTATTGTTCTTTTATCTTCAATATCTAATCCGGGTATTTGCCACTGGATAGCTTTAAAATAATAAGTAATTGCTCCAATGTCTGTGAATAGAGTAGGAACGAATTGTTCCCTATTTATAAATATTGAGAACCCAGCTTTTTTAAGTTCATCAACAGCATTTTTCAAACACCATTTATTATTATCTCTGCTATTATCTTTAAAAAAATGATTCAGTTCTATATTATCAAGTTCTCCAACCTGCTGAGTAATAAAAAAACCATTTGGTTTCAGAATATTATAAAGTTCGGAGGGATTATAGTTGTCATGACGATTAATTATTAAAGATAAAGAGTTTTTATCAAAATTTAAATTGTCATTCTCTTCTTTTTCAATTAACTTAATTCCAAGAGGTTCTAGATTTTTTCTTGCTATAGGAATATTTGGAGGATAAGCTTCTGTAGCAAAAACTTCTTCAGGAAGGTTTTTCAAAGATTTTAAAAATTCTCCGCCTCCAGTTCCCATATCTAGAAGATTTTTGGATTTTTTAAGGTGAAATTCAATAGAGCCTCTGTAACTCCAGTTTAAATATTGAAGATCTATCATTCTTCCATTTAAATATGAAAAATCCCACCCGGAGAAAAAGGCTTCTAATGCTTCCTTATATAATGAATCAAAAGTTCTTTTTTCTTCAACTAAGTGAAGATTTTCAAGAGGAACCCAACCATATTCTTCTTCTCTGAATCTTTTACACCAGACCCAATTGTTTAATTCTCTTATTTCTTCTAATATTTCTCCATAATCGACATTCAGTTCTCTAGCAGAGTAATCCTCTTTTAAAGTACCTTTGGTTTTTTTGATTTCTAATATTTGTTTGGGCACCCAGCCTCTTCTATGTTTTCCTTTTTTCTCACAGAAAAGCCAGTTTTTCCATTCTTCTTTGTCTTTGCATTCTTCAATAACGGTTACTATTTCTCCATTTTCAAGAGTTATTGGATTAGGATAATTTGTCCGATGTTTCTTTTTAACGCAATAATACAATCAGTTCACCTTACTTTTTATTTATCTTCCAGTATGCTCTCATCTTTCCTTCACCTGGTTCTTCAAATGTTTTCCATTTAAAGGACTTTTCAATTAAGAATTTATGCATATCATTATCAATATCTCTATTGCCTGGAAATAAAATTATTTCTCCATTATTTTTTGTAACTCTTTTCATTTCATTATATTCACTTTCAGGATAATCTCCAAATACATGTCCGGCTAATAAAACATCAGTGAAATTATCTTCTAAAGGAATCTTTTCCAATAATCCGTCAATAACGAAAAAATTTTTGATATGCAATTTTTTTGCTTTTTCTCTTAAATATCTTCTTAGATTATGAACAGGTTCCAAAGCATAAACAAATTTAGCTTTTTTAGCTGCAACAAAGGCTAATCTTCCCGTTCCAGAACCGATATCTAATACTTTCTTATCTCTAAAATCACATATTTCTTCCAGTTCTTTGTCATCCCATTTTCCAATTGATAAATTCTCATAAATCTCTGGATTATATACATAAATCAACCAGTCGTTAATGTTTTCCAGAACCTTTATTTCAGCTTTTCTTAGGTGTTCTTTTGAAGGATTTGAATCACTTTGATTAACTAAATCTGCAAAAAAATCTTTATTTTCAGGGGAGATATTTACAAAATACCAGAGAATATATGGATACTTATTCAAAACAATTCCAAGTTCTTCCTTATAATTGCAAAATTTAGGGATCCATTCAATATGCTCTCTTTGTAGCATTAAGAGCCAATTTATTGAAATGTCTCCAACATCTAACCATCCTAAACCCATCTTTGCCCTCCATTTGGCTAGATTCTAACATTAAATATTTAATTCATCCAGCACAATTTCAATAACACTAGATTTCTGTAACTATCTCATCGTATTTTTTTTCTTTTTTCCTTATCAGCAATATTTTCCCAGGATGGATTTTCTTAACAAAACCTGTTTTTCTAAAATTTTCTATTACCACTGTTATGTTTCCTACTGTTGAAAGTTTTTTCTCAATAAAATCAAAAATTCCCATCTCTCCATGATGATACTATGCTTTTAATACTCCAAATTGTTTTTCTGTAAGTTTTCCCTTCTTTATTTCTCTATTAATTTTTTTTTGCAGTGTTTCCAAACATTTTTTGAATACTACTAAAGCCTTTAAGTTTAAATTATCACTATCTCAATAATCTATTTTTTTATAGTTAAACAATACTGGCTAATTAGTAATAATATCAATGATGTATTTATTTACCCCCCCATGGGAGGTTAATAGGCACAGTGTTGCAAATAAATAAAAAAGATAAGATCAAAGGAGTGATTATATGAGAAACAAAAAGGGATTTTCTTTAATGGAATTAATGATAGTTTTAATTATAATAAGTGTATTACTAGCAACTGTAAATGTTTTTGCCAGTAGTTCGCTTGTGAAGTCAAGAGCTATAAACGTTGCTACTAATCTAAAGAATATTTCAACAGCTATGATAAATTCAATTTATATTAATTATGAAGTTCCGGAGAATATTAATGAACTTGGCAGAGGCCTGGATGTTGAGAAATATGGAGTTGCATACATAGAAAATGAAGAAGAGTATAACATAACGGTTTTCTTTTTAGGTGAAGTTGATTTCACAATGACTAAGCTGATTCTTTCTTCATTATCTAAAACAGCTCCGGAAAATCTCGAATCTTATATATTTATTCCTGAGGGTTTAAATTTTGAAGATATAAAAGATTCAGATGATGTTATTTATTATAATTTCAATTTGGTTGATGGTGTAATATCAGAACCTCCATTAACAGTACTTGGAACAGAAATAAACGAAATTGTACAAAATTTCATAAATATTAGCGAACAGTTTTTTTCATTAAATGGATATTATCCTGAACAAAATAGTAATCATTTTGAAGCTTTAGGTTTGAATTATGAAGAATGGAAGGACCCAGTGAATTTTAAATGGAACGGGAAGGAAGTGAAAGTTCTTTTCGATTTAAGATATAATAACAGATTAAGAGTTATGATAAAGGATGATAATAGATTCTTTCTGGGAGGTAATTCCAGAACAAAGAAGATCGTTTACAGATATAAAACAGATGAAATTGGCTGGTACTATGAGAGTTATAATGGGATTTTATTTGAATACGATCTTTTGCAAATTGAAGATAAGAGTTCTTAAAGATTTATGGCTTTTTTTATTAATCGTATGAGAGTCTTAAAAATGAAGTTGATGAGAATTTCTTCACAAGATTATTGTAAAAACATTTATAAAATTGCTTATATATAAAGATTAATAAAAAGGGAAAGTCCTGGTAGTATGGTTTCCCCCTTGCTTTTTTTATGATACTTTTTTTCCCCTTCTATATGAAAGAAACGCTCTCATTATTACTACAGCAATGGGGATAAGAATTGTAAATCCAGATATCGATTTGTTTCCCTTAGCAAATTCAATTACCCACCATTGAATATATGTGAAAACCCATATGATGCCAGCTCTTAGATAGTAACCTGTCTCTCTTATTATATTGTAGTGTTTTTCCTTTGTTTCAGGAGTAATTTTATATGGATAATTTTGGATAATCCAGGGTTTGCTTATCATCAACTGCATTAAAAAATAAATAACTGTAGATATAATTGGACTTAACCAAACTGCCCATTTTCCAGCAAAATTATCTGGTTCACCCGATATTGAAAAATGAATCGGAAACCTATCTGGAAGAACGTTCCAGTTAATTAATATAAAAATTACACTCAATGCTATTCCTACCAAAGACACTAAATTAAATATTACTTTTTTCTTCATTACATCACCTCTTTTATAATTTCAACTGTACTATATCATATAATACAGTTAGCTGTCAATATATTTCCAAAAACTTTTAGAGTATAATTATATTAGTATATAAAAAAATGAAATATTGTATTGATGATTCATAAATTAACGATTAGGAGGATTATTATGAAAAAAATTACATTGGTTTTTTTCTTAGTTGTTTGTATCTTTTCAGTTTTATTTGGAGTTGTAAATGAATATAATTTGATAGTTAATGAAGAATTGTTGGTAGAAATAGATGGAGTACAGGAGGGAGAAAATTTACTTTTAGATCACAGAATATTCTGCGAGACACTTGGAGCAAAGGTATATTACTCAAATTTCACTCATGGGTTAACCTCAATCCAAGGAAATTTCTTTACAGTGACGCTACCAATGAGGAAAGCTGGTATTGTAAATGCTAAAGTAGTGAAGTTTGAAACACCTACTCAGTATCTTGAAGGGATTCTTTACTCTCCAATCGATTACCTGATGACAATATTCGATGCTGAGTATGAGGTTAAAGAAAATAATATTCACGTAAAATGTAAGATTCCTGATCATACTTTTGAATATCCAGATAGGATTCAAGGATTTGTTGAAGAGTTGGAAGAAAACGATTTTATTATTCAACCTGGAAACATAGCTCAAGCTCAAACGGTTGACTATTATGCTGTAGGGTATGTTCCAGATTGTAATGGAAATAATGCAACAAATCCATATATTTTATTACAAATACCACCTTCTCCTGAACAGGATTTTGCAAATAATTTTCCATGGTCATTTAGAATGAGAAATGATGAGGCGATAATTCTTATTGGGGTTACTCCTCCAGAGTGTGTTTATTTCAGTTACAGAACCTATTTGTTAAATAGATACTATGCTGAAGATGATACTAGAAAAAAACTGTTTGCAAGTCTTGGTGATGCCATTAATAACTTTAATCTCAATTATGGTTTGCTAAATGATAAGGTTTATGAGAGACCGATAATACTAATTTCTACTGCAAATAAGCTCACTGATCAATTAATTAGAAGTTCAGCCCTTGCAGCAGGTATTCATGAATACAATATTTATACTGATGTTATCCCTGATGATTATGTTAGATTAGGATTGGAAGAGGATTGTGATGAATTCTTTTTGCTTCATAGAACCACTCTTTATAAAGATCAGGAAGCTAAGGAAGCTTTCCTGGAAGATCCTACCTACATAGTTTTGAGAGTTACTCCAAAGGAAAAATTAGTAAGTGATTTGTTCGAAACTCCTGATTTAAAACAGAGAGGTTCCGGATGGACAGAATCAAAGTTATTACCAATTATGAATGAGCTAGAAAATGAAATTATTAAAAAATATAGTGATGATTATGAATATGATGTGCTAAACACTTATAAATGGCTGATAGAAGGATATGAAGCTATACAGAATGATGTTGATGTAATAGGAGAAGTTAGAGATACTATCTATTTAAAAAGTGAAAATTTTAAACTTGGAGATGGAGATGAATTTCTTGTAGTATTTGGAGTGAATCATAATTTAACAGGAAAATCTGTATATTCCAATTTCAGTATATATGGAGATGTAACATTCAATGGCTTAGGTGGAATAACTAACTTTATGTATGAAGGTACTGCTGAGGAATTTTTACCAGAAGAACCCTTAGCAGAATACTTATATGTCTGGATTATTGCGAGAAATAGTGATTATGGAGAGAATTGTCTTGTGGTTCCAGATTCGAAGAAACCCTATGGTATCGAATGTGACGATCCAGCTTTTATAGGATTTAGAGCATATGTTGATCCACTTACAAATGTAGGGCCTTTAATAGATGAGCTTGTACTTGATAAAGTAATAAAATTCAAAAAAGGAGAATGAGTTTTTCTTTTTTATAAGTATATAGTTGTTTTAAAATAAAACCATGACACACTTGAATATTTTTAACTTTCGAGTTCTGAAGTTTTTTCGCAATAAACATTGAATAATTATATAAAAAAATTTAAGGAGGTGCTTCATGAAATTTTACAATATTGCAATTTCGGGAGAAGCTGGACAGGGGATAAAAACTTCCGGTGATCTTCTAGCTAAATCTCTTTTTAGAACTGGATACTACATTCATGGGGATAAGAGTTATCATTCGAGAATTAGAGGGGGAGAATACATCTCTAGAGTAAGAGTTTCCGAAGAGCCTTGTTATACTATGGTTGAAACTCCTGATCTGGTTGTATCACTGAGTTCAGAAATAACCAATTCTATGGAAGAAAGTTTCAAAGAATCTACCATCATTCTCGCTGATGAGGGTGATAAAAATCTTAAAGGAAACGTTTTACAGTTCGACTTCAAAAAGATAGCTAAAGAAATTGGAAATGTAGTCACAATGAATGTATTAATTGTTTCTTCGATTTTAAATCTTATGGATGTGCCCATAGATATTCCAAAGGAAATTTTAAAAAAGAAATTTGCAAAAAAAGAAGATGCTTTGAATATGAATTTAAAAGCTTTGAAGGTAGGATATGGAATTAATTTAGGAATAAAAAAACCAGGACTCCAGAAAAAAAGAAGAGATGGAATGGTAGTGTTGACCGGAAATGAAGCTGCTGGATTAGGAGCTATAAGTGCAGGATGCAAGTTTTTGTCAGCTTATCCAATGACTCCCGGAAGCGGGGTTATGATATATCTTGCTAATAAAGCGAAAAAGTATGGAATTGTTGTTGAACAGGCGGAAGATGAGATAGCAGCTATAAATATGGCTATAGGAGCTTCCTTTGCTGGTGCAAGAGCTATGGTTACAACTTCAGGAGGCGGTTTTGCCCTCATGGAAGAGGGAGTAAGTCTTGCTGGAATGACTGAAACTCCCCTTGTAATTGCCGATGCTCAAAGACCTGGCCCAGCAACTGGTTTACCAACAAGAACTGGGCAGGAAGATTTCTTTCTCACTTTAAAATCAGGACACGGAGAGTTTGCAAGATATATAGTTGCACCAAGAACCTCAAAGGAAGCCTTTGAGTTAATGGAAAAGGCCTTTTATATGGCTGATAAATATCAAATTCCCACTTTCTTCCTTATGTCTCAACAGCTTACTGATTCGGAAATGACCGTTGTTCAACCGGAAAGTAATAAAGATTACAATGAGAGATTTATTATCGATGATGCTGATGAAAATTATAAAAGATTTCATTTAACTGAAAGCGGAGTTTCTCCAAGAGCTATTCCCGGAGGAAAGGCTATAGTAAAAGTGGATAGTGATGAACATGATGAAGAGGGAAGAATAACCGAAGATTTAAAAATCAGAGTACAGATGGTTGATAAAAGAGTAAAAAAGGAAAGAGAGGTTTTAAATGATATAAATCCTCCACTTAAATTTAATATGGATTCAGATGTGATTCTGATTGGTTGGGGAGATTCATGGGGAGCAATAGATGAAGTCTGCAGAAATAACAAATTAGGATATATGCATTTTAATGAACTCTATCCAATTAAAGAAGATTTCTTAAATGAGTTAAGGGGAAAAAGATTAATAAGTGTAGAAGGTAATCTTACGGGACATTTTGCTGAATACTTAAGATCATTAACTGGTTATGAAATTGAACATATTGGAAAGTATGATGGCCGACCCATATGTCCTCACTGGCTTGAAGAAAAGTTGAAAGGGGTTGATGCTTTATGAAGTTTTTAAGAGAATGTGAACCAGCCTGGTGTCCGGGATGTGGAAATTTTCCAATTAGAAATTATCTTGCTGAAACCCTAGAAGAAATGGGATTGAATAAAGAACAGACACTTATGTGCACTGGTATAGGTCAGGCAGCTAAAATGCCTCATTATTTAGAACTCAACTTTTTCAACGGATTACATGGGAGAAGTTTACCTGTTGCCTATGCTGCTAAAGCTGTCAATCCCGAGTTAACTGTTATTGCTGAATCTGGAGATGGAGATATGTATGGCGAAGGTGGAAATCATATGTTCGCTGGAATTAGAAGAAATGTTGATATTACTGTTTTAGTTCACGATAATCAGATTTATGGATTAACAAAGGGACAGGGTTCTCCAACAACAGCGCAGGGTCAGATAACAAGCTCTCAGGTCTGGGGAGTTACAAATGAGCCTTTGAATCCATTAGCCTTTGCAATTGCCATGGATACAAGCTTTGTAGGTAGAACATGGTCCGGAGATAAAGAGCATTTTAAGAAAGTAATTAAAGCAGCAATAAATCATAAAGGATTTTCTCTTGTAGATATAATGCATCCGTGTGTTTCATTCAACAAGATTAATAATTTTGCGTGGTATAAATCTCATCTTTATGATGTGAATGAAAAATATTCTGATTATGATCCGAAAAACAGGGTAAGAGCCTTTGAAGTGGCCATCGATACAGACGAAAAGATTCCAATGGGAATAATATATATTTCAGAAAAAGAACCATATCATAAGATTCATCCTATTTTGAAAGATGGAAAGGTTATAGTCAAAAACAGAATGAAAGTAGATGTAGGTGACGAATTCGAAGCTTATAAATAAAAATTTATGATGTATTTAAATTGAAACGGGAGATGTTCTCCCGTTTTTTTATGTGATATGTTTTACTAAATTCAAATTATATTTTAATAGATGAATCCTAATATCCAGAGAGGAATTGTTTTGTTATATGGAATATCTATATTATCTTTAATAACATAATCAGCTTCTTTTATATTTTTATTCCTTTCCCCAATTTCTAATTTTTTGTCATCAATAAGAAAATCGTATTCTTCTTCATTTTCTGAAGCGTGAACATCAATACCTGATTCTTCGAACATTGAGCAGACAAATGACTCTCGAATATTTCCAATTTCTCCATTGAATAAAGGATAAATAGAGGGATCTCCTAAAAATATTTTTGATCCGGTTGAATTGATTTTTTTATCATCTTTTTTTCTGATGATTCTTATAAGTCCTATATTTTCCATCACATAAAGAAGTTGATATAACTTCCTTTTGCTAATCTCCCATTTAGTGCTGGGATAAGTAATTTTAATCTTTTGCTTTTATTTCTTGCAGAGATAAATGGGATATAAATCATGCAAATATGAAATGTAAAAAAGTTTTTGAGAGGTTTATAAAGAGTATAATTAGAATGTTTAAAATTATATTTTAAAATAGATTGTTAAATTGCAAGGTTTATACTGAGTTGTTTGAAAATATTTTTTCCCCTTTCCCTATGAATATTCTAAAAAAAACTCAGTATTAATCGTACTCGTTTTATAATATTATTTCAAATCTTCCACTGTAAAAGTACAATAAATAATATTATAACTGAGTATAGAGTGAAAGGGGAAAAAATGAAATTTATTTTAACATTGTTGATTGCTGTTTTTCTAGTTATTTCGGGATTTTCATTGGATACTTTATCTAAAGATACTTTATTGTTAAATGTTATGGATGTAGAAACTATTGACAATATAATGAGAACGTTATGGTTATATAATTCCGGAGAATATGATTTTAATAATTTATCGGATAATGTATTAATTGATTTACTCCAGGAAAAAAATCATAATTCTAAATATGAAGAAAGAATCAAGTATCGAGTAAACTATATGCTTGAAAATCCGGATGATTATACTCCAAGTTATGAAAATAAATATAAAACCTTTCTAAAATACATCAAAAATATTTCACCGCATGAATCATACGTATTAACTGACTTTTTAGGAATGGACAGTGATAAAGGTTATGAGGAAATACCAGCAAAGGCAGACATACAATTTCCTAGTGATCACTCCCCTCAATTCAATTTCCAGGTAGGATGGCATTTTTTTGTAGGAAATTGTTTAGATAAAGATGGTGTAGAGTATGGTGTGCAATTGATGTTTTGGAGAAATTCTTTGCTTCCGCCTGATATGGCAAAAAAATTTGGCTTGTCAGATGAAGAGAATCAGATAATAGAATATCACCTTGCTATAAGCAGAGCAGGTGATAAACATTATAGTGCAAAACCTACTTTGATTGGAGGCACAACAGGTCTCTTATCATTTATTAAAGATCCTTTTACTTATGAAATGGGGGAAAATAAAATTTATTCTCTACAAGAGAAGAGTTTTGCACCTATTAGGCTTGTTGCAAAGGGTTGGGATGACACTTCTGAAGAAGTCGAAATCGAAATAGGTATTACTATCGGGCAAAATAAACCTCCTGTTTTAAATGGTAATAATGGAGCATCTCCAAGTATTGGAGGGGTTGGAACACTTTATTATTCAATAACTAATATGCCTCTTATTGCTGATGACAGTTATCTGATTATTGATGGAGAAAAAATAGATCTGGTTGAAGGAAAATTTTGGTTCGATCATCAATGGGCAAATGGTTTGATGCCTTCAGGTAATCCAAGGGATCTTCTTGTAAGAGTTGTGAATTGTCTTTCAGAACCAGCACCTCCAGGATGGGACTGGTTTATGGTTCAGTTTGATGATGATACAGAAATGGGTTTAGCAGCAGTACATTCAACAGATAATTTGTCTTTTTACTATCAAACAGGCGAAGAACCTCCTGCAACGATGACTGCAAATGTTGAAGGCAAATATGTTGAAAAGGATGGTACGGCAATTGATATTAAAGGTAAATTGATAGTGTCAGAGTGGATTCAAGCAAATAGTTCTCCTGATCCAGATAAATTTTGGATTACTAATACATGGTACCCAAATAGTTGGGAATTTATTTATCAGGACAAAAATGTACCTGAAGATAAAAGTCATTTTTTTATGAAACCAATTGTTGATAATGGTCAATATGCTTTTTTTGCTAGCGGTAACCAATATTCAGAGGGCGGAACATATATTTTTAATGAAAAAAATGAAATGATTGGGAAGGGATTTGCAGAATCAGTTGCATATGCAGATACAACTAAAAATATGATTAGTTTAACAGGAATGCCTTATAACGATGAAGTAAAAGAAGCTATAAAGAGACCGGAAATCACTAAAGAACTTGAAGAAAAATGTATGGAATATATTAATAATTCACCTCAGAAGGATATGATTCTCAAACTACTGGGTAAATAATTTAAATAAGCAATTTTATTAAAAGGGGATATTTTTTCAATGTCCTCTTTTTTTATCGATATAAATATTTATAATTATTCTAAATAGTTGATTTTTTTTATAGAGTATGATAAAATAGGACAAAATTAGTAGAGTATAGGAGGGGAGTAATGAAAAATAAATCTAGTAAGTCGCTAAGTGTTTTATTCATGATAGTTTTCGCAGATATGATTGGTTTTGGTTTGATTATACCCCTTCTTCCCTATTATGTAGAGATTTTCAATCCTTCCCCATTTGTTGCCGGGTTACTATTAGCTGCCTATCCAATGGGACAGTTATTTGGAGCTCCTTTAGTGGGAAGGCTTTCAGATAAATATGGTAGGAAAAAACTTTTATTTGTAAGTGTTGCAGGCACATTCGCATCACTTATGATTCTTGGATTCGCTGGATCTTTAATAGTTGTCTTTTTAGCAAGGCTTGTTGATGGTCTCACAGGAGGAAATATTACTGTAGCTCAGGCGTACATAACAGATATAAGTGATGAGAAAGATAGAGCAAAAAGACTCGGTATGATTGGAGCTGCCTTTGGATTGGGGTTTGTTATCGGACCAGCCGTAGGGGGATTTTTGAGTGGATTCTCCTATGGTACTCCAATCTTTTTTGCTGCAGGTCTCGCAGTTTTCAATTTAATGATGATATATTTTGTTCTTCAGGAATCATTGAGTATTAATAAAACAGTCAAAGAGAAAAAAGGGAAAAAAGTTTTGGTAAATTTCTCGTCTCTTGTTAAAGCACTAAAAAAACCTCAAGTTGGTATGCTGCTTATCACAAGTTTTATCTATAGTTTTGGGTTCGGTATATTTCAGGCGATATTTGGTTTTTATGCTAAGGATAAATTGGGTTTAACTTCACAGACAACAGGGTATGTATTTGCTTATATTGGAATTCTGATTGCTTTTTCGCAGGGTTTTTTAATAGGCGTTTTAACAAAAAGATTTTCGGAATTAAAGATTCTTTTCTTTTCTCTTGGAGTAGTTTCGATAACCTTAATTGGTTGGGCCTTAGCTCCAAATTTAGGTATTTTATTGATTTTCCTTGCTCCAATGGCTCTAGTTGGCGGTTTGGTTGCAGTTATGATAAGAACCCTATTAACAAAATCAGTTGATAAGAATGAGATTGGTGGAACACTTGGTCTTGCTGTTTCTCTTGAGAGTTTATCCAGAGTTTTAGCTCCAATTATTGGAGGAATTCTTATAGCTATAGGAGGAAATTCATTACCGGGTATCTTTTCTTCGATAATAATTGGATCGTTGCTTATTATTCTTCTCATAAGAAATGCAATTAAGAATAATGCAGTTAAATCTTTGAATATGGCAATAACTAATGTAGAAGATAAAAAATAATTTTTTATTAATACTCCAGTATTATATAATTGATCAGGGTAGTGCTTGTTTCTTATATAAAAAGCTGGGGTATTTTTATGAGCAATAGAATTATAGAAATGTTTGTTAAAGATGATTGTGAAATTAAAATAGAAAATCTTCTAAAGGATGAAACTATTCTGGGTTCATGGTGTTTAAAATCTGATTCAGGAACAAAGTCTTTAAAATTATTGGTTAAAACAGAAGAAAGTGAAGAGATAATGGATAAACTCTATAAAAGTTTTTCCAAAGATCCTCAATTTAGAATTCTTGTTTATTCAATAGAAGCCACTCTCCCAACAATAGAAGAACCGGAAGAAAAGAAAAAGGAAAAAGAGAAGGAAAAGC